>JAIRXY010000192.1 GCA_031268055.1 Prevotellaceae bacterium
TGTGTGTGTGTGTGTGTGTGTGTGTGTGTGTGTGTGTGTGTGTGTGTGTGTGTAATTGAGGGCGCACCGCGTAGCGATGTCGGATTTATAGCCGTGTACGCAAGCTCACGGAAACAGAAAAAGCAAGCAGCAGAGGCAGGTTTTAAACCTGCCTCTGCTGCGTATGGAGCAGAATCCGTAGTATGGCGTACTATCACTTGCATCATGAAAGTTAAGCTGTTGCAATACCTATTAGTTAGATGGCTCTCCGGTAAAACTTATAAAAGTTGCGACAAAGGTAGCCATTTCTTCAGCATAAAAAAACCTTTTAGCATTAAATAAAGCCAAGCGTACAATAGTAAGATTTTTCAATTTTGAGCATGAAAGCGCGCAGCGGCTTTTGCTTTTGTTTTCGTGGGCAGGGAAACAAAAAAAGCTTGCCTCCTCACCCCTCAACGAGCTTTTTGTACCTCAACCGGTGCGGAGAGGCGTCGCCCGTGCGCTTTTTCTTGTGCTCCTCGTAGTCGCTAAATCCGCCTTCGAAGAACACTACTTGCGAGTCGTCCTCAAAGGCAAGGATGTGCGTTGCTATGCGGTCGAGAAACCAGCGGTCGTGCGAAATAATGACGGCGCATCCCGCAAAGTTCTCCAAGCCCTCTTCGAGCGCGCGAATAGTGTTTACGTCCACGTCGTTGGTAGGCTCGTCGAGCAGGAGCACGTTTGCCTCCTCCTTTAGCGTAAGCGCCAAGTGCAGCCTGTTGCGCTCGCCGCCGCTGAGCACGCCGCACTTTTTTTCCTGATCGTTGCCGCTAAAGTTGAAGCGCGAAACGTAGGCGCGGGCATTCATGCTACGCCCGCCAAGCATGATGATTTCGCTATTCTCGGCAATGGTTTGAAAAACGGTTTTATCTGGGTCTATTTTTTTATGCTGCTGGTCAACGTAGGCAATTTTGACGGTTTCGCCCACCTCAAATATTCCCTTGTCCACCTTTTCCATGCCCATAATCATGCGGAAGAGCGTTGTTTTTCCGGCTCCATTGGGGCCAATAACGCCCACAATGCCGGCCGGAGGCAGCGCAAAGTTGAGGTTTTCAAACAGCACGCGGTCGCCAAAGGCTTTGCTAACGCCCTGCGCCACAATTACTTTATCGCCAAGGCGGGGGCCGTTGGGGATGTATATTTCGAGGCGGTCTTCTTTCTGCTTGCTATCCTCGTTCAGCATTTTGTCGTAGGCCGCCAAGCGCGCTTTCGACTTCGCCTGACGCGCCTTGGGGTTCATGCGCACCCACTCCAGCTCGCGCTCCAGCGTTTTTCTGCGCTTGCTTTCCTGCTTCTCCTCCTGCTCCAGCCGCTTTGATTTTTGCTCCAGCCACGAGGAATAGTTGCCTTTCCACGGGATACCCTCGCCGCGGTCGAGCTCCAGTATCCATCCCGCCACGTTATCCAGAAAGTAGCGGTCGTGCGTTACGGCAATCACCGTTCCCTTGTACTGTTGCAGGTGCTGCTCCAGCCACAAAATGCTTTCGGCGTCGAGGTGGTTGGTAGGCTCGTCGAGGAGCAGCACGTCGGGCTCGCGGAGCAGCAGGCGGCACAGCGCAACGCGGCGACGTTCGCCCCCCGAAAGATTTTTGACAATAGCGTCGGAGTCGGGGCAACGCAGCGCATCCATAGCGCGCTCCAGCTTGCTGTCTATCTCCCAGCCGTTGGCGTGCTCTATTTTTTCGGTCAGCTCGCCTTGCCGCTCAATGAGCTTGTTCATTTCGTCGTCGCTCATCGGCTCGGCAAACTTGGCGTTTACCTCTTCGTACTCTTTGAGCAAGCTCACTACTTCGTGCACGCCCTGCTGCACTACTTCGCGCACGGTGGCGTTTTCGTCCAGCTGCGGCTCCTGCTCAAGGTAGCCTACGCTGTAGCCCGGCGCCCAGACAACCTCGCCTTGGTACGACTTTTCCAGCCCTGCGATGATTTTCATCAGCGTGGACTTGCCGGAGCCGTTAAGCCCGATGATACCTATTTTTGCCCCGTAGAAGAACGAGAGGTAAATATCCTTGAGGATTTGCTTGTTGTTGTTGGGCAATACTTTCCCAACGCCATTCATCGAAAAAATTATTTTCTCGTCGGACATGCTTTTTGCTTCAAAAATTCAAAAAAATTGCTACTTGGCGCTGCTGCTACTGTTGATAATCATATCAAAATCATTTTTCTGGAGCAGAAAATTTTTGGGCTTACTTTCGTAGTAGTAGTAGTAAAGTGACCCGTCCACGTCCATAATCATTTTGTAGCCGTATGCGCCTTTTTCGTCTCCCTGCGGGTATACGGTGAAGGCAACCGCTGCGTTGGCCTCTTTTTCGCTCACTACGCGGGCAATATCGTCTTTCTCTACAAAGCGGAACAGGTTGCCGTACTTGGCCTCCATCTCGCGAATATTCACCTTAATATCAACGTCGCTTTTGCAGACGTAGATAATTTTTCCTTTGAGCTGCGACATGTTGTAGTTGTAGGCCTGCAACCGCTGCTGGAAGCTGGCTACAACTCTGTCCTTGAACGATTTATCTTTGAGGTTTTCGGCGTGCTTCTGCACAAAGGCAACCATTGGGTTGAGCATCAGAGCTGGTATGTCGCCCTCGACCGATTCGCAGGCCAGCGGAATTGAGGCAACCTCTGCCATCAGGTCTAAGCTGCTCTCGGCGTCTTTGCTCCCCATGAGCAGGCTTAGGTAGAGGTATGGACGCTTGAGCTTATCCTTGCTTTCTACCACCTTGGTGACCATCAAAAACGAGCAACTTTCGTCGGTGCGCAAAGCGTCAAACTCGGCCAGACCCACTATCTTGTGGGGGGTTACCGTCCACAGGCGCTTGACGGCATCGTTCAAAAATGCGTCGAAGATAATGTTGTCATTTGTGGTTACCACGTAGGTGGTCGATTTGAAAAAGGTCGCAAGCTGGTCGTCGGTGACTATGAGACGTTCTGCTGCATGGGTTTGTCCTAACACCACCAGAATTGAGATAGCAGTAAGTATGCGCTTCATTTTTGTTTTTTGTTTTTATGTTATTATATATTGTGCTATACTTCAGCACATTGAT
>JAIRXY010000216.1 GCA_031268055.1 Prevotellaceae bacterium
TAACGTGCAATGGTGGCCTTGCCTCGTGTAGAGGCAAAACCATATTCCGCTCCACCACATTGGTCGTTACTTTTGTTTTTTTAGACGTTAACTCATGCGAGAGAGCAACGCGGCATGAAATTTTTTTCTATCTTTGCGCTTTAATTTGCTTTATGCGAAGAAGAAAGATATTTATAAGGGAGTTCACGGGATGGCTTGTGGCAAATTTAGCGTTGCCGCTCATTGCTCCCTTTGTGGTTGCTCTTTTTTGTGCTCTGATGGCAGGAGTTGTCGGCAGAATATCTATTGCGCATCAGGCCTCTACTTTAAGCTACTGCTTAGAGCTGTTGTCTGTTTTAGTACAAAAAGGCGTATATTCGTTTTTAGGCATAACGCTGCTGCTAAGCCTGCTGCAAGATTACAAAATTGCTACTACAGTAATAAAAGGGCTCTGGGGGCTGTTATATATTGCCATCTTGCTGCCGCTCGGATTTATTTTTTTGCGCTCGCTTGATTTGGTGGCGGGACAAACCGATTACTCCTCCGATGATATAAAAAATATGCTGACATGCTTGCTAACTTTTGCAATCATATTCTCAGTCAGCTTTAAAAAAATGATTATAGACCGAAAAATAAAAGAAATGTATAGCTTATGATGAAAACATTTATTTACATTGTAATACCGGCAATTGCTTTGGTAGCGTTGATTTGGTCAAATAAGAGCGTAGTAAAAAGTTTCTTCGCCCGTAAAAAAGTGCAGGTGGAGCCAACAAGTAGCGCGTACGATATCGCTATGAGCAACCCCGCGGTGCAATTTGCCTTAAGCTGGAAAAACAATAATAGCGGAACAAAGCAAGCGGAGACGGTATTTCGCAATAATGGAAAGGTTATATCTCATTCGGCATCCTACAAAAAAATTCACAAAATGGCGCTTGAAGCAGACTAATTGTGACGATACCTATGAATGCCGTAGAAATTAAAAACTTGGAAATCAAGTTAGAAGAGTTGGTTAAAGCCGAAAGAGCCGTGCAAGAGCGCGAGCGGTTTGATACGCTGTTGGATTTGTACAATACTTTTATGGAAGACAAATCTGACATTAAGTCTTCTGTTTACTTGAACAATGATTTGCTGGCGATAGCCGTAGGCTCGTATTTTGACGATATTTACAGATATAAAATGTATTCACACTCCGAAAGGGCTGATAAGCACAAGCAAGGAGCATACATAATCAAATGGCTGTCCAAGATACGCCCAATTCAAGTTTGCATGGGCGCTAAGGCCACAAAAGAGATGCTGTTTATCAATTCCTCCTTTGCGGTTTTTGTTGGCTTTTCATTTTTAGGATTAAATGTTTTTGACGCAATTGAGCCGCACTTATACGAGCACTTGCTGTATGAAGCTCAGTATAGAAAGATTTCAGGTAAGAGCTACGCCAGTATTCTTTACCTGATTGAAAAAGCGGCCGAAAAGAGATGAAAAACGCCGGCTTCGTTGAGGCAAGGTTGCGAACAACGAGGCCGACATTTCTCTGCTGCTGCTGCGGCTACTTTTTCTTTGCTTCCTCCGCTTTGCTTTCCGATACAACTTCGGCCTCGTAGCCCAGTTTTTCTATGGCCTTTTTGAGGTTGTCCACGCTTGTTTTGTCCGCCTTGTACTTAACGCGAACTGTTTTGTCGGAGAGCTTTACCTCCATATCCTCCACGCCCTTTTCAAAAGGAATACTTTTCTCTAACCTCGCCTTGCAGTGGTCGCAATGGATGGTGGTTTTGAAGGTCACCTCGGCTTCGCCGGTTTTTAGCGCGGCTTTCAGCGTTGTTGCGCCGAGCATTGCCGTGAATGTAAGCAGCGCCAATTTTAAGTTTTTCATGATAATAAAAATTTAGAGTTTGGAAATTATTGGTTAAACATCAAAGTTAATAATTTTTCGGTCGACGGCCGGCAGGACGAGGCCTCCGGCCAACCTTAGCGGTCTAACGTCCACCTCAAGCCAAGGTAAAATTTGCGCCCCATGAGCGGCCCCCAAACCACGCTTGCGTTGAAATCCCTGCTGCTTGGGTTGTCCGCCGAGATGATAGGGTTTTCCTGCATGTAGTTGGCAATATTTTCGCAGCCCAAGTACACGTCGAGCGTGCGGTAGCGCTTGGTGACTTGCGCGTAGAACATGGGGTAAACGGGCGAGTAGCCATCCTCCGCAACGCTGTAGTCGTAGGCTACGTACCTGCTGTCGGGGAGGCGGCTCTGGCCGTTGAGTTGCGCCGTTACGTCAAACATCCACTTGTTGAACTTGGTGGCGTACGATACGTTGAGCAAGCCCTTGAAGCGGTCAACAAGCGGCTTGCGCGCAAACCCCATTTCGCGCAGCTGCACCTTGGTGTCGCTGTAGCGAAACGTGGCGTATACCCCCAGCCGCTCTACCGGCTCTACGTTTGCATCCACCTGATAGGTGTTGGCGTACGAAGCGCCGTTGAGGTTGTAGGTCAAAATCCGGTTGCCGCTCACCTCTTGGTCAACAATGAGCTGATTGACAAACGAGGTGTGAAAGAAATCAACGCTGATGGCGGCTTTTTCCTGACTGCCTACCCTGATGTACTTGACGAGGCTAACGCCGTACGTCCACGCCTCCTCCATCTTCGGCTTTGCCTCCACCTCAACATCGCGCTGGCTTGCCATGACCCAAATGTTGTCTGCAATGACGTTGGGCGAGCGCAGGCCGCGTCCGGCAGAGGCGCGCGCGGCGAGCGTTTCGGTAAGGCTGTACTTCACGTGGACGCGCGGCGTAACCAGCGTTCCGTACAGGCTGTTTTGGTCAACGCGCAGCCCTGCAATGGCGGTCAGCTTGTCGTCAAGGTTAAGGGTGTATTCGCCAAAAGCGCCGCCTACCAGCTCGTTTTCGTGCAGCAGGTACTTCAATCCGGCCACGCTCCTGCTGCCGAAGCGGTACTCCTCATCGTAAAAATCACCGCGCAGGCCAAGCCCAAAGGTTGCGCTGTGGTATTGACCCAAGCCCAGCTGTAGCAGGCCATTTACGTACACCGACTGCTCCGCGCCGTTGTATACCTTCTGCCCAAAGAACGATTTTTGCTCGTGCAGCGTGTAGTCTGCCACCAGCGCGACGCTGCTGCGCTGGTCGCTGCCGAGCGGTATGCCGAGCTTGGCGTAGGCGTTAAAGTTGCGGTTGGCAATGTAGCTCCCGTACTTCAGCGTATCGCTCCTGTCGGCTTTTCTGTCGAAGCTTGTTTGTCCGCCCTGCCGATCTTCCGTCAGGAAGCGCACGCCGGCGCGGAGCATTGCCCCGCTGCCGAAGGCGTATATCCACCTGTCGGCAACGTTGAGCTGGCGCGCCTGCGGCTGGTCGGCAAAGCCGTCGCCGTTGACGTCCACCATGCTGGGGTCGCCGGAGGCGTGCAGCAGGAGCATGTTGTGCAGCGTTGGCGTAGGCTGAGAAGCCCAAGCCACATTCAGCTCCCCCCGATAGTCGCTGTTAAAGTAGGCGTTTACAAGCAGCCTTTCGGGGCCGGTTGGCTTGCGGAGCTCCGTGTTGATTTGCCCCGTTATGGCATCGTATCCGCTGGCTACGGACGCTGTGCCCTTGGATATTTGGATTCCCTCCATCCACGCGCCGGGCGTGTAGCTCAGCCCGTAGGTGGCGGCAAGGCCGCGCATAACGGGGCGGCTTTCGTCCAGCATTTGCGAGTAAATTCCGGCCAGCCCCAGCATGCGGATTTGCTTTGTCCCCGACACTGCGTCGCTAAACCCAACGGTAACCGTGGCGCTGTTCTCGAAACTCTCGGCGAGGTTGCAGCACGCCAGCTTGGTAAGCCCCGCCGACGAAATCACCTCGGTGGTAATGGCGTTGATGCGGGAGATGGACGTACCCCGTTGCCGTCCGTGCACCTCTACCTCGTCGAGGGCGTAGCTGTTGGCCGCCAGCCGCACCTCAAGGTGCCCAACGGCGCTGTCAATGGTAAGGGTATCGGTTTGGTAGCCAAAGGACATGACCACCAACTGGCTATCTGCTTTGGTGCGGGCAATGAGGAATACTCCGTTGGCGTCGGCGGTAGCGCCGCCTGTGGCGCCCAGCCAAAAAACAGTCGCTCCGGCCAAAGGCGCCTCCGCGCCCTTGTCGTCAACGCCCAGCGCCACTCCATGAACGCTGGCCGCGCTTGCCCATACGCTTAGCAGCAGGGCAGGCAGTAAAAATATTTTTTTCATGATTTTTTTGCTGAAAAATGTTAGTAATAGTAGCGCATAAATTTTTGCCCACCCGTTCAAAGAGCAGGCAGCGTTTACGCTACCATCATAACCTCAGCTGCCCATGCAGGTATATGATGGGCACAGGAACAGCGTCTGCTATTAGCGGCGCATGCGACGCTATCGGCAAATCGCAGCGGCTATCGGCATTAGCGCAATAGGATGGCGAATTGGGAATAAAAATAAAAGGAAGCTCAACGCTCAGCTTGCTCGCCTGCGAAACCTCAAAGTGGCTCACGCTGACAAACAGCGTTGTCGCCTTGCAGCATGCCTCTTCGTGGAGCGTAAGGTAAGCGCCACCTTCATGGTCTTTGGGTGCGCAGCTATCATCATCATCATCACCGTGGCAGCAGCAGCCGTGATTTTCCTTTTCCAGCGCCAGCTGCAAATCGCCGCGGTGTGCGCATGCAAAGACGTAAAAGCGCACGCCCACCGCCCCGCCGACAACCAGCAGGCAGAGAGCAACCGTGATAATATGCTTTAAAATTCGCACCATAGCGCCACAAAGGTAAGCATAAAAATGTTTCGTTGTACAGCAATGAAAGTATTAAAGCGATGTAAAGCGTTTTATCGCGAAAAATGTAGCTGCTTGAGCTGTGATTTTTTGATTGAAATGAAATCCTGAAAATCCAAGAATCACAATTCAGGCAAATAAGGTTGGTAGAGGATTTCATTACTCACGTTGCATTTATTTTTTCGGAGCTTGTGAGCTCGTTTTGCTCGCTTCAAAATTCAAAATTCAAACTTGCTTGAAGTCCATTCTGCATTGGGTTTTGCCTTAGTAGCTGCGAGAAATTATAGCGCCTCAAAAAAGGAAATAATCCGAATCTGACAAAGTCGCGCGCTAAAAAATTTTTCTCAAAAACAAAAATAAATATTGAAAAATTTGGTTTAA
>JAIRXY010000223.1 GCA_031268055.1 Prevotellaceae bacterium
AAAAAGCCTGCCTTTAGTCGGTCAGTAGTGAAAAAAAATGTATCTTTGTCGGCTCAAACATGCGCAAATGCTCTTACTGTTAGAGCGTGGTTGTATAGTTTGATCTTAGCATATTCTACATTACAGCAAAAAAATGAAAGCAACACCCAAGCGGTATCTTGTTACCTCTGCCTTGCCCTACGCCAATGGCCCCGTGCACATTGGGCATCTCGCCGGCGTTTACATCCCTGCCGATATTTATTCGCGCTACCTGCGCCTGCGCGGGCGCGACGTAGTGTTCGTTGGCGGCTCCGACGAGCACGGCGTTCCCATCACCATCAAGGCGCGGCAGCAGGGATGCACGCCGCAGCAGGTGGTGGACAAGTACCACGAAATGATAAAAAAATCGTTTGCCGACTTTGGCATTTCATTTGATATATACTCGCGCACCTCGTCGGAGATTCACCACAAAACGGCCTCCGACTTTTTCAGAAAGCTCTACGACGGCGGGATGCTTACCGAAAAAGTAAGCGAGCAGTACTACGACGAGGAGGTAGGCCAATTCCTTGCCGACCGCTACATTGTAGGTACTTGCCCCAAGTGCGGCAACGAGAAAGCCTACGGCGACCAGTGCGAAAAGTGCGGCAGCACGCTTAGCCCCACGGAGCTCATCAACCCGCACTCCAACATCAGCGGCAGCAAGCTGGTAACGCGCGAAACGTCGCACTGGTACCTGCCGCTCGACCGCTACGAGGCGTGGCTCAAGCAGTGGATTCTGGAGGAGCACAAGGAGTGGAAGCCCAACGTATACGGGCAGTGCAAATCGTGGTTAGACGGCGGATTGCAGCCGCGCGCCGTGAGCCGCGACCTCGACTGGGGCGTGCAGATTCCGGTGGAGGGAGCCAAGGGAAAGGTGCTCTACGTGTGGTTTGACGCGCCCATAGGCTACATCTCGAACACCATAGAGCTGCGGCCCAACGATTGGGAAAAGTACTGGAAAAGCGAAGATTCCAAGATGGTGCACTTCATTGGCAAGGACAACATCGTTTTTCACTGCATTGTGTTTCCGTGCATGCTCAAGGCGCACGGCGGATTTGTGCTGCCGGACAACGTCCCCGCGAACGAATTTTTGAACCTCGAAAACGATAAGATTTCCACTACGCACAGCTGGGCGGTGTGGCTGCACGAATACCTCGAAGATTTCCCCGGAAAGCAGGACGTGCTGCGGTACGTCCTCTGCGCCAACGCTCCCGAAACAAAGGACAACAACTTTACGTGGCGCGATTTTCAGGACAGAAACAACAGCGAGCTCGTAGCCATTTTGGGCAACTTTGTAAACCGCGCTATGGTGCTTACGCAAAAATACTTCGGAGGAGAAACGCCGCAACCGGGCGAGCTTACGGACTTTGACCGTGATACGCTGACCGATGTGAAGGAGGTAAAGGCAAAGGTGGAGGACTGCATTGAGAATTTCCGCTTTCGGGAGGCGCTGCGCGAAGCTATGAACTTGGCAAGAACGGGTAACAAATACCTCGCCGAAACGGAGCCTTGGAAGCTTATAAAAACCGACGAGGAGCGCGTAAAAACAGTCCTGAACATTGCCCTGCAAATATCGGCCAATCTTGCTATTGTCATGGAGCCGTTCATCCCGTTCACCTCGGCGAAGCTGCGCAACATCCTGAACGCCGACAGCGCAATGCTGACGTGGGACGCGCTGGGCAGCGACGCGCTTATACCCGTTGGGCATCAGCTTGGCGAGCCTGCCTTGCTGTTCGACAAGGTGGAGGACGAGGCCATCAGCATGCAGCTCAAAAAGCTGGAGGAGGCCAGAAAGAACAGGGATGCGCTGTCCTACCGCCCAAAGCCGCAAAAAGAGCTGTGCTCAATGGAGGATTTCCAGAAAATGGACATCCGCATTGTCAAAATTCTGGAGGCCGAAAAAATGCCAAAGAGCAAAAACCTCATAAAAATGCTGGTGGATACCGGCGTCGACAAGCGGACGGTGGTGAGCGGAGTTGCAGACCACTTCGACCCGCAAGCGCTGGTAGGAAAGCAGGCAACCATGCTCGTTAACCTTGCCCCGCGCGCCATCATGGGCGTTGAGTCGCACGGAATGATACTCTACGCCGAAGGCTGCGACGGTAAGCTGCACCTCGTGCAGCCGGCAGGCGAAGCAAAAAGCGGCAGCTGCTTGTCGTAGGCCACATCGTCAGCGGGGTAGGGGCAAAAGAAAAAGGCTAAACCAATAGTTGAGCTGATTTAGCCTTGCTTGTTAGCCGTTTGGGTATTAATTTTTTGTGTGGTACCACCCGGAATCGAACCAGGGACACAAGGATTTTCAGTCCTTTGCTCTACCAACTGAGCTATGGTACCTTGCAGTAAAAAGGACAGCAAAGGTAGCTATTTTTTTGTTCCGTGCAAGAGGGTTGCCAATTTAAATATACATATACAATGTTAACATGTGTTGAGGTTTGCCGCAGAGCTTACAAAACACCTGATTTTATGACCGGATTTTTTTATCGTGAACACTGAATTTTTTATTGCCAAACGGCTCACATTTAGCAAGCAGCTGGAGCAGCGCATGCTTCGCCCCATCGTTCGCATATCGGTGGTGAGCGTAGCGTTGAGCCTTGCCGTCATGCTTATTGCGGTGGCGGTGCTAACAGGATTTAAGGAGCAGATTACGCAAAAAGTAACCGGATTTTTGGCGCACGTGCAGATTGTAAACTACGACGGCAACACCTCCTACGAAACAACGCCTATTGGCAGGCGGCAGAGTTTTTTGCCGCAGGTAGAGCAGCTGAAAGAGGTGAAGCACATCCAAGCCTTTGCGCTCAAGCCCGGCATTATCACCTCGGGCAACAGCATGCAGGGCGTTGTTTTGAAGGGTATTGACAAAGATTTTGATTGGACTTTTTTTGGCGAAAACATGGTAAGCGGAGGCCCCTTTACCGTTGCCGACAGCGCCACCACCAGCAAGGTTGCCATCTCGCAAACGCTGGCACGGCTGCTGCGGCTGGCGCAGGGCGACAGCTTCGACATGCTCTTTGTGCAAGACCCGCCGCGCGTGCGCCGCTTTTCCATTGCCGCCATTTACGACACCAAATTTGGCGAATTTGATAAGCTCTACGTGCTGTGCGACATCAAGCACGTACAGCGTCTCAACGGGTGGAGAGCCGGACAAATCACAGGTTTTGAGATATACGTAAGCGCCTTCGACAGGCTCGACGAAGCCTACCTGCAGATAGAGGATATTGCCGGCTACAAGCTGCTCCCCGACGGCACGCGCCTGCTTGTTGAGAGCGTAAAGCAGCGATATGCGCAAATATTTGACTGGCTTGCGCTGCAAGACCTCAACGCATGGATTATTTTGGCGCTCATGCTGCTGGTGGCTGGATTCAACATGGTATCCACCCTGCTCATCATGCTGCTTGAGCGGTCGCACATGATTGGGCTGCTCAAGTCGCTGGGAATGAGAAATATGAGCTTGCAAAAAATATTCATTTACCAATCGGGGTTCATTGCCGGAAAGGGGCTGCTGTGGGGAAACGTGATAGGCATTGGCTTTTGCCTGCTGCAACAGCGCTTCGGCA
>JAIRXY010000228.1 GCA_031268055.1 Prevotellaceae bacterium
AGGAATAGCATCCTGCAAACTTTTTACGGCAATGCCAAGATGTTCAATGTGGGAGATTTTCATTTTGTAAAAAATTTTTTTTAGAAAATTGTACGAAGGTACACAAAATTCGGTAAATAGAAAAAGTAGTTTTCATTTTTTTTTGTCCCAACGCCACAAAATATTTATAATAAGCATAATAGGTTGGTAATAAATAGTTTTGTCATCGCGCTGAAGTAGTGAATTGCTAAAAATACGAGGTTGCATTGCGAAGGAGGTACCGGTGAAGATGATAATTCGCGTAAATTATTAATATGCCAGAAAAAGTGCGGCGCAAGCACAAAAACAGCTAACGTATTTGTAAATATTTAGGCGTTGGGAGTGCAGCATGAGCAAATATAGGATTTGAGCTTAACCTTGCGGCATTTTTCTGAAAAATAATCGCTAACATCGAGGAAATTTTCGTAAAAAAAAGAGGTAGCGCCATAAATCAGCTGATTTTTGTGCATAGCAACCAACCAAAAGTGGATGTCTCGAAAGCGCCAGCTCTACCTTGGATTACACTTTTTAGAGCCTGACGGTCAGCTCCATTTTAGAGCTGAAATTCCTAAAATCATTTTCATAGGAGCCTTACGAAAATGAGTAGCTCGCGCCTCCCAAGTCCTGAAATGGCGCAATCCATGCGATGAATTTTAGCGGCAGCTCTTTACACAAAGATAAATCAACTAATTTACGACACCACCCAAAATCAGGCCCAACCATTAAAATCAAAAAATCACAGCTCAGACAAATTCCCGTCGGCGCTGCCGGCGCTGTATCTTCGCCACTTTTCGACTACCGTCAGCATATCCTGCGGCAGGGGCGTTTCAAAGCGCATAGGCTTGCCCGTTGCGGGGTGCACAAATCCCAGCACCTTTGCGTGCAGGGCGTGGCGGGGTAGCGCGCTGAAGCAGTTGTGCACAAACTGCCGGTACTTGGTAAACGTCGTTCCCCTCAAAATCTCGCTTCCGCCGTACCGCTCGTCGTTGAACAGCGGGTGACCAATGTACTCCATGTGCGCGCGGATTTGGTGCGTACGCCCCGTTTCGAGCTTGCACTCCAGCAGCGAAACGTAGCCAAGGTTTTCTACCACGCGGTAGCGCGTAACGGCGTGTTTTCCCTGCTCCCCGTCCGGAAAAACCTGCATTTTGATTCTATTGTTGACGCAGCGCCCAATGTTGCCGGTAATTATTCCCTCCGGCGGGTTGGGCGTGCCCCAAGCCAAGGCCACGTACAGCCGCTCAATGGTGTGGTCAAAGAATTGTCGGGCAAGGCGGTTGTGCGCAGCGTCGCTTTTTGCCGCCACCAGAATGCCCGAAGTGTTCTTGTCGATGCGGTGCACAAGCCCCGCCCTGACGTCTCCGGTTTTGAACATGGGGAGGTCTTGCAGGTGGTAGGTGAGCGCGTTTACCAGCGTTCCGCTGAAGTTGCCGTGCCCCGGATGCACCACCATGCCGGCTGCCTTGTTGAGCACAATCAAATCTTCGTCTTCGTACAAAATGTCGAGAGGGATGTTTTCGGGTACAACCTCCACCACGCGCGGCGGATAGGGCAGCACCACCGAAATGGCGTCGAGCGGCTTTACCTTGTAGTTCGATTTTACGGGTTTTCCGTTAGCCCAAATATTTCCGGCGGCGGCGGCGTTCTGCACGCGATTGCGTGATACATGCTCCATCCTGTTGGTCAAGAACTTATCTATTCGTACAACGGCTTGACCCTTATCGGCCGTAAAGCAGAAGTGCTCGTACATGCCCGATTCTTCCGCATCTTCTTCGGCAACATTATCTATATCTAACTCTTCGGTAAGCAATGCTTTGTGGAAAATTTTGAATTTTGAATTTTAAATTGGCCTACGCCAAATGTGCCGTGAATATGTGAACTTGACAAATCCCGTAGATAATATCCAGCTGACATTATCTACAGGATTTGCTGTTACAGGCTATTCGTTTTTCACCGCTTAGCTTGCTTGGATTACCCGCTTGCTATTAGGGTCGCCATTGTCCACCGCTGCAATGTCAATACCTTTTTGCTTGAGGTACCTGTCGCGTATGGGTATGGCAAATACCATAGCGTAAAACGCCAGCGGCCGGCCCTCCTTGTAGGCGAATGTCTTTATAGCGTCCACATCATTTTTATCAAGGAACTCATCCAAGCTTATGGTAGCCGTATCAAAAATGTACTGCTGAATATCGTAGGCGTTCTTGTTGTGTATGTTCAGCTCAAGGTTTGCCCATATTTTATTCCAATTTTTGGCAATCATGTCTTTGGCTTTCAAATCTTCCGAAAGGCTTAGCCCAAGGTCGGTGAGCGATATGGGGCTTTTTCGCTGTGCTACTTTTTCGGTCTGGAAAACATCAACTTTTGCACTTAGAATCGCCATATCTTTGCGTATATCGTTAATGTGCGCCTCTATTTTGTCAATGCGACCGTCCATTCGGCGGTATATGCTATCCACCGACGATTCTATTTTTTCTTGCGAGGTGCGTATTTCCGTTACCTTTTTCGTTATCCAGTGCACGAGGTAGAACGCCAGCACAAACAGCGAAAAAACGGAAGCAAACGACCCTGCCGGCGACAGCAGCAATTCTTTTACTAAGTTGACCATAGCGAGTGTAGCTAAATGATGCGTGTAGACTGCCTTACATGCGGCGCTTACAGCGCCGCTCTTAGGGCAAATGTACGGGAAAAAAGGCGACTTTGCAACACCTTGCCAACTTTTTGTGGAAGCATCCGGCAGGATGCCGCAAATTTGTAGGCAATTGCTCACCTTTAGCGCTACCGCGGAGCGTGCTCCTGCGGTTTTATTCCTTAATTATCTTTGCATACCCTACGCCTTTTGCACCTTGGCTAAGGCGAATAAAGTATACGCCTTGCGGCAGGCGCGAAACGTTTACCACGTTAGAGG
>JAIRXY010000236.1 GCA_031268055.1 Prevotellaceae bacterium
GAATTAGGAATTACGAATACGGAATGCTCAAAAAGCATGTATTCGTAATTCCTAATTTCTTTTTCATCGCTGGTCTTCGCTCCAGCCGGTATGCCGGTATCCTGCCAGCGCGTAGGTTGTGGTATCGAACATGTCGGTGAGCTGAAAGTAAATGCTGTCTGTTGTCAACCCGCCGGGGCTTGTTGCTCCGTTGGCCACAATCACGCCGTTTTTTACAATGTAGGCGTATGCGGGGTTTAAGAGCGAGGATGTGGCCGCGTCTTGGCCAAACGTTCCGGCGCTTACGCTGCACGGCGTTTTCACCCTGAAGTTTTTCTTCATCCCTATTCTCAACGAATCGTTGAAGATGTGCCCGTAGTCGTCCACTATCATTTCGTTGGCGGCGTTGGCGGCGGTGTTGTAGGTTGCTATCCTTTTGTAGGGCAAAACCACCGCGGACATGTCGGCGTTGTACATCTTTACCCACCATTCGCCCGCCAGGGCTTGCACTGCGGTACCTCCCGCGCTCGTATCCTTGTCGCACGACGCGCTGCCGCACGCTATGGCAGCAACGGCAAATGCTTTTATCCAATATTGTGCAGCTATTCTGCTTATTATCTTTTTCATTTTTGCTAATTTTTATTTTCTATTCACCTACGCTCTACAATGATAGCACGCGGATGAAACGGATTTAACGGATTAAGACAGATGGATCTTTTTAATTAGGAATTAGGAATTACGAATTAGGAATACAATGTATTTGATTATTCGGTATTCGTAATTCCGTAATTCAAAATTCAAAATTCAAAATTCAAAATTTCCCTCTACCTGTTCCACCATACCTTTGCGGTAATTGGCAGGGCGGTGGGCGTGTTGCTGTTTAGCTTGGACGAGGCAACAGGGTAGGGCAGGCTGTTGACGTAATGGCCAAACCCCAGCGCTGAGTTTTTGGGGTATATCAGGTCGCCCGACGTGTAGGCTGCCGGATTGCTCTTGATTGCCTCTGCCGTGGCGGTAGAAAATTTGGGGTAGCCCAACCTCCGCACCTCGTTGTAGGCCTCCGCATGGTTTACCATGCACAGCGCTACCCACTTCTGCATGCCAATCTGCTCTATGGCCTTGGCGGGATTCCATGCGTACGCCCCTCCTGCTCCGTACAGCGCCTGCGCCCCTGCGCAGCTCAACCCGTGCAGGGCAAAGCTCGAGTCGATGGCCGCCTCGTAAGCTTTTTGCGCCTTTGCGTCATCTCCCGCCTTGTGCATGGCCTCGGCAATAAATAGCTGGAGCTCGGACTGCGTGTAGAGGTAAACCGGCATGGTTTGCGCTACCTTGGGCGTGCTGTAGGAGGTCGGATCGCCGTCCTTTCCCTGCTGGTCGCGCCAACCGGGGAAGTTGCCCCTGTAAACGCTGTCCCTGTCCGGCTTGTAGAACAGCACGTCCAACCGAGGGTCGGCGTTGGCGCTCAGGTAGCTGATGATGGGGTAGGCTGCCGAATGGTTTTTGCTCAGCCGAACGATGTTGGTTTCGTACCAAGGGTTGTCCTTCCCCGGCTCCGCCGCAAATGCGCTGAAGGCAACGTTTCCGCTGAAAAATTTGCCCTCGGCGATGAGCGCTGTGACCTCGGGCAGGTTGCTTTTCACCCCCGATTCGCGCATCAGCAGCTTGAGCTTCACGGCGCGCGCAAAGCCCGCCCACTGCGCTACGCTGCCCTTGAGCAGCAAATCGTTCTCGGTGATTCTCACCGGCTGCGGGGCTGCCTCTACCTGCGCAATTGCCTGCGTCAACTCCTCTATCAGCGCGCTGTACACATCTTCGCCCTTGTCCCACGCGGGCATTGGCTTTTGTATACCCCGAAGCGCCTCGGAGTAGGGCGCCATGCCCATCAAATCAACCAGCTCCTGCACGGTGTAGGCCTTTAGCGTGACGGCGGCAAGCAGCGTACCGTAGTCGCCGCTTGCGGCGGCGGCGCTCTCCAGCTGCTGCAAGTCCATGAGCGCTCCGGCGTACAGGAAGGTGTAGTCGTTGTCCAGAAACTCGTTTCTTACGTCGTAGGTATCCGGCTTGAGGTATTGCTCCGAGGTGGGCGCCTGCGTCCAGTATTGGGCAAAGAAACCGGCAAAGTTGAAGATGTTACCCCCAACGCGCGCGGCAACAAACAGCTGCGGCGACGCAAAGCTCAGCTCCGGCGGTACGCTTTCGGGGCTATTGGGGTCGGTATTTATGTCTAACCACCTATCGCACGCCGGCAGCAAAAAGAGCGGCAGGATAGCGGCAAAAATAATTTTTCTCATAATATTTCGATTCTTGGGTTCAAAAAAAAATCAATGGCTTCACGTCAAAACCGCACGGTAAGGTTAAATCCGTACCTGCGCGTGGTGGGGTGGGCGGAGTACTCGCCGAGGTAGCTTTTAAAGTCGTTGCCAAAGGAGGTAACCTCCGGGTCTATGAAGGTATTTTGGGCGGGCGTCCAGAGCAGCAGGTTGCTGCCGAATACCGACAGCTTAACGCCTTTGAGCGGCGTTGCCTTAATCCACGCGGCCGGCAGGTCGTAGCTGACGGATACGTTGCGCAGCTTCACGTACGAGCGGGGTACGAGGTTGTTTTCTTCCAGCTTGTCCTCGCCGCTGCCAAAATACTGATACATGTTGATAATGTCGACGGGGGTTGTGTTCTCCACGTAGCCCGTTACATTTCCGCCTGCGTCCGTCACCTCGTTTACGGAGTTTTTCACCACAAACGGGTTGCGGCTGTTGTAGGCGGTTTGCTTTGCGTTGCCCGTAAAGTAGCATATGCTTTTGGTGCGGGAGTACATCAGCCCTCCCTGGCGAATATCTACGTCAACGCTCAGCGATAGCTCTCTGTACTTTACGACGTTCGATACGCCGCCTTCGAAGTCAAAGTTTACGTTGCCCACGTAGCCGAGGTCGGGGCTTGCCACAGGGCAACCGTTAACGCTGTTGACCACAATTTTTCCGTCGGGGGTGCGCTTGGGAACGGTCACCTTAAATTCGCCCACGGCGTGCCCCTCCCGCACCACCATGTTTATGGACGTTGCGGAGCTCGAAAAGCCGTCAATGCCAATTTCTCCCCCCAGCTCTTTGGGCAGGCTCTCTACGCGGCTGTTGTTTTTGCTGAAGCTTGCGCTCAGCGTCCACGACAAATTGCGCAGCTTGACCGGTATTAGCGACAGCAGCGCCTCTACGCCCTTGTTGGAGATTTTTCCGAGGTTGGAGTTTTGCGCCCTGTACCCGGTGGCGGGGTCTATGGCGAGCGCAAAAATCTGGCCGTCGGACGTGCGGTGGTAGCAGGCAACGTCCACCATGATGCGGCTGTCGAGAAAGCCCACGTTGGCGCCAAGCTCGTACTCGGTAGAAATTTCCGGGTGGAGGTGGGAGTTGCCGAGGCGGTCGCCCAGCGTGTACCCGTTAACGCCGCCCATGGGCAGCAGCAAGTTGCCAAACTCGTTGTAGGCGCTTGCTTGCAGGTAGTAGGGCTTTACCATGTAGGGAGAAGCGTCGTTTCCGGTTTTGCCGTAGGCGAGGCGTAGCTTGCCGAAGGTGATAACCCGCCTCGCTGAGGCAGGCAGGTTTTCGGAGAACAGGTAGCTCAGCGTAGCGCCCGGGTAAAAAAATGAGCTGCTGGCTTTCGGCAGCGTCGAGGACTTGTCGTTGCGGGCGGTGAAGTTGAGAAACAGCGTGCCGGCGTAGGCGAACTCGGCGCTGGCAAATATCCCCACCAGACGGCGCGTTGCTTTCGATTCGCCCGTAACGGGCGTAGAGGCCGAATTTTTGAGGTCGTAGTACGTTGGGATGTTCAGCCCCGTGACCATTGCCGTCAGCGCGGAGGCCGAGCGTTC
>JAIRXY010000278.1 GCA_031268055.1 Prevotellaceae bacterium
AAAGTTGTACCTTTGCAGAAAATGGTTTGAGTATGGAGCAGAAAATGTTAAGCAGAGAAGCAGAAAATCGGTTGCGCTACCTGAACTTCATTATTCTCAGGTTTGCTCGCGGGTTTAAAATGCCCATTCAGGAGGCTTTCCGTTACTTGGACAAATACGGCGGAATAGATTTTCTGTATGATAACTATGAATATGAGCACACACAGTCTGAGCATAATACATGCATGACGTTGCTGCATGTTTGCCGAAAAAACGGAGGCCAGCTATGAGGGTTTTTCACGGCAGCGATGTGCAGATTGACAAAATCGACCTCACAAAAAGCGGAAACTTCAAGGATTTCGGACGTGGTTTTTATGTGACCAACATACGAAAACATGCTCATTCACGCGCGCTGGATATTGCGCGGGCAAATGGGACTCAACCTATTGTAACGGAGTTTGAATATATTGATATATATCCTGTTACAATGGGTATGCGATTGAAAAAATTTGAAGCTGTTTCGCAGGAATGGGTTGAATTTATAGCAATGAATCGAAACAGGAGAATTGCACACCCTGCCCATGCTTATGATATTGTTGAAGGCCCGATTGCCGATGACTGGGTTACGACTCAAATTGATAGGTATTTGAAGGGAAAAATTACAGCTGATGTCCTGCTCGAAAAAATACGGTTTAGAGAATTAACACACCAAATATGCTTCTGTACGGTCGAATCGCTTTTTGCTATTGAGCTGGTCAATGACGACAGGTTATTTGTGATTGAAGATATTACTAATGAAGTAGTAAGAAACCTTGTCGTTGAAGAAAATCTAACAGAGTTTGAGGCCGTCAGGTTGTTTTTTAGTTCTAAAACTTATGAAAGTATGGTATCTCCAAACACTTCCTTGTCATCAGCACGGGAAATCTACGAAATGCTGAAAAATGAGCTGAAATCCAATCATCTCAAATGAATATGAAGCTACGCACACAAGCTTGGCCTTACGCTTTCAATTCCACCGGCTCATACTTTTGGTTGCGTAGCCACGGCTCGTAGCCAGCCTCGCGTATGGCGGCGGTGATGCCCTCTTTGTCGAAGGAGTGGCTTGCCCCTGCCGACGACACCACATTTTCCTCAATCATGATGGAGCCAAAATCGTTGGCTCCAGCCCAAAGGCACAGCTGCGCAACGGCTTTTCCCACCGTGAGCCACGAGGCCTGAATGTTGGGTACGTTGTTCAGCATAATGCGGCTGATGGCAACCGTGCGGATGTACTCCTCCGCCGAGACTTTTTGCACATCCCTAAAAATGGGCGACGACGCTCTATCGAGCTGCGCCGGCCAGCAGATAAACGCCAGAAAACCCGGCGCACCCTGCGGCTTTTCGCGCTGTAGGTCGCGGATAAGGCGGAGGTGCTTTATCCGCTCGGCGCGCGCTTCGATGTGGCCAAACATCATGGTGGCCGAGGTTGCCAGCCCCATCTGGTGGGCTTCGCGCATCACGTCGAGCCACGCCTGCACGCCGGGTTTTGCAGGTGATAGCAGCTTGCGCACGCGGTTGTCCAAAATTTCTGCGCCTGCCCCGGGGAGGCTGTCTAAGCCAGCCGCTACAAGCCTTTCCAGCGTTTGCCTGTACGACAAATTTTCGAGCCGCGCAACGTGCGCTACCTCCGGCGGGCCAAGCGCGTGCAGCTTGAGCGATGGAAATCGCTGCTTGAGCTCGCGAAAGAGCGACTCGTAAAAGCTGAGGCCGTACTTGGGATGTAGCCCGCCTTGCAGCAGCAGCTGGTTGCCTCCCTTGGCGAAAAGCTCCTCAACTTTCTTTGCGTATTCGTCCGGCGTGGTGGTGTAGGCCTTGGGGCTGTGCAGCCCGCAGTGAAAGGTGCAGAACTTGCACCCCGATATGCACACGTTGGTAATGTTGACGTTGCGGTCTACTTGCCAGCTCACGCCGTTGCCCGGCACATGCCGCTGCCGTAGCTTGCAGGCAAGGCGCATCAGCTCTGCCAAAGGAGCCTGCTCGTAGAGCAGCAGCGCCTCTTCGTCGCTAAGCGGAGCAAGGTCGAGCGATTTTTTATATAAATCAGAAAACAACGGTATAATTACGAATTACGAATTAGGAATTACGAATATCTCTCAAAGGCGTACAGCATAAATCACAATCAGCATAAATCACAATGCAGCCGCGCCGCCGCTACCCGACAAAAGCCGCCCGTAACGTAGCGATGGCGACTTAATGAGCGCACCCAACCCCAGCTTGTCCCACTTTTGGTCAACAGCAGCGATGGTTTTGGGTGCAGCGCAAATCACTTCAGGCCAAGAGCGAGCAATGCTTTTGCTCTTATGCCTGCCGCGAGCGTCGAGCACAAGCGTACCGTTTTTTATGCAGCAATCGCGGGCAGGGTCTACGTTGTTGCCCATGAGCCAAGCGCAGGTGGCAAGGTCTGCAAGGTCAACGTTGTTGTCAAAGATGACCTGTATCAGGCTGTCGGTATCCTGATCCGCTTGGTGCGTAAATTTGCACAGCAACTTTTTTTCGTGATGGGGCAAAGCGGAGGCTTCTTCGGGAAGCTTTCGCGTAGCGTCAACACACAATTTTCCGCCGTATCCACATGCCTGCGCCGCATGGTCGAGCACGTCGAGCGGTCCACGGCCAAAGTACGCGTCGGTATTTGGGCGGAAGTTTTTTTGCACGCACGCGCATACCTCGCTGTAGCAATCCACGTCCACCTCGCCGTCCACTACCACCAGCATTTTGTTGAACATCATTTGTCCGGCGCCCCAGAGCGCGTTGGCTGTTTTTTCACCCTGTCCGGGGTAGGTTTTGCTTATTTTTACGATGGCAATGTTATGCGCCACCCCCTCAAAAGGCATGTGCATGTCGGCTATTTCGGGGAGCATAGCCATGCGAATGGGAGCAAGAAAAATGCGCTCGGTGGCCTTGCCGATGTAGGCATCCTCCTGCGGAGGAATCCCCACCACCGTTGCCGGATAGATAGCGTCCCGGCGGTGCGTAATGGCGGTTACGTGGAAGCGCGGGTAGGCGTCCGGCAGCGAGTAGAAGCCCGTATGGTCGCCAAAAGGCCCCTCTACGGCCAGCGGCTCGGCGGGGTCAACGTAGCCTTCGATAACAATGTCGGTGTCGGCGGGTACCTCCATGGGCTGGGTGAGGCAGCGCGTGAGGCGTACAGGTTCTCCGCGCAGAAATCCGGCCAGCAGGTACTCATCAACGTTATCCGGTAGCGGAGCAACGGCGCAGTAGGTGTAAATAGGGTCGCCGCCCAGCGCTACGGCCACGGGCATTTTTTGTCCGGCAGCTTTGTACTGCTCGTAGTGCCGCGCGCCGGTTTTGTGGCGGTGCCAGTGCATGCCTGTTGTCTGCCCGTCGAATACTTGCATACGGTACATGCCCACGTTGCGCGTGCCGCTGCGCAGGTCGCGCGTGTGCACCAGCGGCAGGGTGATGAATCGTCCGCCGTCGTGCGGCCAGCATTGCAGTATGGGTAGCTTGTTGAGGTCGGGGTTAAGCTCAACCACCTGACGGCAGCTTCCCGCTCCCCGCGCCTCGCGCGGCAGCCAGCGCGAGGCTTGCCGGAGCGTGGGCAGCAGCTGGAGCTTTTCCCACAAGCTTTGACGGGGCTGCATGAGCGTAGAAAAAAAATCATCAAATTTTTTCTCCACGCAGCTCAGCTTTTCCACCCCCAGGGCGTAGCTCATGCGCTGCTCGCTGCCCATCATGTTCATCAGCACAGGAAAATTTGTGCCATTGTTCTCAAACAGCAGCGCTTTACCTCCGTTAGGCTGCTTGCTCATGCGGTCGGCAATTTCGGACATTTCGAGCCGCGAATCAACCAGCTCCCGCACGCGCAGCAGCTCCCCGCGCGATTCAAGAAAATTTACGTATTGCTTGAGATTTTTATACATGCTTGCTACTTGTGCGCGCTACTTGCACACCTCCAAAACCCATGCGTCTTTTACAAATTTTGCGGCTTCGGTCAGCCCTTTTTTTGCGGCGTCAACAGTTGGGTAGCAGCCCAGCATTACGCGGTAGCGGTTGTTTCCGCCGCTTACCACCCTCGGCTTGTAGCCCATACTCTTATACTTTTGCTCCTTTACTCTGGCGCCTTCGAGCGTGTTGAAGCTGGCAACTACCGTGCAAAATTCACAGCGCGGAGTAACCTGTGGCGGTTCCGCCACCAGAGCAGGCTCGTCTGCTTTCGGCAAAGTGGGCTGCTTTGCTGCTTCGTCAGGGTCGCTATTAGGCGTGCCTTGCTCAGGCGGTACATCGGAGGTAGGCTGCGGCGCTACCTGTGTTGTTATCAAAGCTTCGAGGTTGTTAT
>JAIRXY010000011.1 GCA_031268055.1 Prevotellaceae bacterium
AAATTCATTTGCTCCGGAAAATCAAATATGGCGTTTGTGGTATATGCAAAGGTACTCATACCTAAAAGAAATAAAAATTAGCGTGTTAGCTTCTGTAAAGTTGGTTACTTAGTAATGCAGAATAAATAATTTGTAGGGGCTGCCATTTCGTTAAGTAGTGCGAAATAGATGGCTTGTAATGCTTGCTATTTCGATAAATGCTTGTCCCTACGGGACGGGGCAAGCATTACACATGTTATTTACCTCGCATCCCTTAGCCGTGCCTTTTTTCCAGCATTTGTACCACGTCGCTCAAGGCGTATCCTTTTTGCGCAAGCAGCACAAGGTAGTGATACATGAGGTCGGCGGCCTCGTTCAGAAAGAGCTCGTCGTTGCTATCCATTGCCTCAATTACCAGCTCTACCGCCTCTTCGCCTACTTTTTGCGCTATTTTGTTCACGCCTTTTTTGAAGAGTATGGTTGTGTACGACCCCTCCGGCATTTCCTTTTTGCGGGTGGCAATCAGGTCTTGCAGGTATTCGAGGAAGAGAATCCCGCTCGTGTTTTTTTCGCCAAAGCAGGTATCGGCGCCGGTGTGACATACTACGCCGCGAGGTTTGACTTTTACCAAAAGCGTATCGTGGTCGCAGTCCTCTGTGACGCTCACGAGGTCGAGGAAGTTGCCGCTTTCCTCGCCCTTTGTCCACAGCCGATTTTTGGTGCGGCTAAAGAAGGTAACAAGCTTTGTATCGATGGTTTTGCTGTACGCCTCTTCGTTCATGAAGGCAACCATGAGCACCTTGCCGGTTTTGTAGTCTTGCACCACCGCCGGTAGCAAGCCATTCATTTTTGTAAAATCTAAGGCCATAAATAAAAAAAGTTTTTTTAGCTAAATACTATTGTTTTGTTTTTGTACACCAGCACTTTGCGCTGTAGGTGGGCAAAAACCGCTCGCGACAGCACTATTTTTTCGAGGTCGCGCCCCTTTTGCACCAAATCATCAACGGCATCCTTGTGGGTTACGCGCACCACATCTTGCTCAATAATAGGGCCTGCGTCGAGGTCGGCGGTAACGTAGTGGCTCGTAGCGCCAATAATTTTTACGCCGCGCTCATACGAGGCGTGGTAAGGCTTTGCCCCTGCAAACGCCGGAAGAAACGAGTGGTGAATGTTGATGATTTTATTGGGGTAATGCCGAATAAAAGCATCGGACAACACCTGCATGTAGCGCGCCAGCACAACAAAGTTGATGTTGTGCTCTTTGAGCAACGCCAGCTGCTTTTTTTCTTCCTCATCCTTGCTTTGCGCCGTAACGCAGAAGCTGTAGTAGGGTATGTCAAACTGCTTTGCCACCGCCGCCATGCTGCTGTGGTTGCTCACGATGAGCGGCACATCAACATGCCATTCGCCGGCGCTGTGCCGCGCCAGCATGTCGTAAAGGCAGTGCGACATGCCCGAAACGAAAATGGCCATGCGTGGCCGCTGCCGCGTGAAGTATATGCTGAATGTAGCCCCATACTTTTTGGCTATGAGCGTTTCAAAGTAGTCGCTTACCTTTTCCTGCGGGATGGAAAAATTATCCAAATCCCACTCCACGCGCATAAAAAATTGCTTCTCCTCGCGGTCAACATGCTGGTCGAGGTACAAGACATTGCCGCTGTTTTCCGACAAAAACTTTGCTATGTTCGCTACAATTCCCTGCCTGTCGGGGCAGTGCATGAGCAAGATGGCGGTGTTTGGCATGAGATTTCAGGCTTCAAATTTCAGGTTGTAAAAGTTTCGGGTTGAAGTCAGCCGAGAGGCTACCAAGCAAACAGGGGCAAATCTTTGGTCAGCCGGTTTACCTCCGTGCGGACTTCTGCCACAACGCTATCCTTTTCGACGTTCGACAGCGCCTTGTCGATGAGCGAGGCAATAAGCGCCATGTCCATCTCTTTAAGCCCCCTTGTGGTGACGGCCGGCGTTCCTACGCGGATGCCGGAGGTCTGGAAGGGCGACCGCGTGTCGAACGGCACCATGTTTTTGTTTACCGTAATATCTGCCAGCCCCAGCACGTTCTCTGCCTGCTTTCCGGTAAGCTCAGGGAACTTTGGGCGCAGGTCTATCAGCATGAGGTGGTTGTCGGTTCCGCCCGAGAAAATCTTGTAGCCCAAGTCCACAAATGCTTTTGACATAGCCTCGGCGTTGCTCTTTACCTGCTGCTGGTAGGTTTTAAATTCGGGCTGTAAGGCCTCGTAAAACGAGACGGCTTTGGCGGCAATCACGTGCTCCAGCGGGCCGCCCTGTACGCCCGGAAATACGGCAGAGTTGAGCAGCTGCGATATTTTTTTTGTTTCGCCCTTTGGCGTTTTTGCGCCCCACGTATTTTCAAAATCTTTACCCGCCAGAATTACGCCGCCGCGAGGCCCGCGCAAAGTTTTGTGCGTGGTTGAGGTTACAATATGGGCGTGCTTGCAGGGGTTGTTGAGCAGGCCTGCGGCGATGAGCCCCGCGGGGTGCGCCATGTCCACCCAGAATATTGCGCCCACCTTGTCGGCAATGTCGCGCATCCGGCGGTAGTCCCACTCGCGCGAATACGCCGATGCCCCGCCAATGATGAGCTTTGGCTTGTGCTCCAGCGCCCGCTGCTCCATTTGGTCGTAGTCTACCAAGCCGGTATCTTCCTTTACGCCGTACGAAACGGCGCGGAACCACAGCCCCGAAATGTTGACCGGTGACCCGTGCGTGAGGTGTCCGCCGTGCGACAGGTCAAGCCCCATGAACGTATCGCCGGGCTTCAGGACGGTCAGCAGGACAGCGGTGTTGGCCTGCGCACCGGAGTGCGGCTGCACGTTGGCATACTCGGCGTCGAAGAGCTGGCAAAGCCTGTCGATGGCCAGCTGCTCTGACTTGTCAACAACTTGACAACCACCGTAGTATCGTGCATTTGGGTATCCCTCTGCGTACTTGTTAGTCAGCACCGACCCCATAGCCTCCAGCACCTGATTGCTTACAAAGTTTTCTGAGGCAATAAGCTCAATGCCATGTAGCTGCCGTGCGCGCTCCTGCGCTATCAGGTCAAAAATTTTGTCATCTCTTTTCATTGTGGTAGGTTTATTTTTTGTTTAAAATGGTTTTACTATTATTTTTTTGCGCCACAAAGATACGTTTTTTGGTAGAAATCACGAAATAAAGCGCTGCATTTACGATTTCGTAAAAGCAGAAAGGGTTTAGGCGCTATCGGACTTTCAACCCTGTAAGGGCGATATCAATAGCGTAAAACGAAACCCTACGAATGGAGCAAGAGCTGGCCATCAAGTTCTGAAAGGGCGTAATCTGAGCTGGAATTTTCGCCAATATGCTGCCTCGCATGTAAGTAAAGAACGTAAATTAAAAAGCGACGTGTTCAATTTTTTTATACCCTATTCTATGGGACAGAGTCTGCTGTAAATTAGGAAGGAAAGAATATATTTTTACTTATTGATGAGCTGTTTTTGACACAAATAATGGAGGCGCCAAAAATCGATTCTACTATTTTTTTCTGATTTTACAATGAGAAAATTTGCGGATTTTAGTTTTTTTTACTACTCTCCACTACGTTAGCTGACAAATAATTTTGCTTCCTGTATGATTTCTTACCAAATTTCTTTACTTTTGTGCTTTAGTAATTGGGATAATGGAGAGTGATTTTGATTTTCGCTTATAAAGAATACAAATTCACTCTCTGTTTGTCAAATTCTTACACCAGCATACTTTTTTAATCACTGCCCTTTTTTTAATCATCTCCAAAGTAATCATGGATTACCATTACGAAGAACAGCTCATAAAGCGCGACATTAAGCCTACTTCCATACGGTTATTGGTGCTGAAAGCCATCTCGGATAAAAATGACGCAGCTACGCTCGCCGATTTGGAAGCGACGTTGGAAACGGTAGATAAATCTACAATTTTCAGAACGCTAACCCTGTTTCAGCGAAACCGCTTGCTGCATACCATTGACGACGGCAGCGGCTCGCTGAAGTACGCCTTGTGCGATGATGAGTGCGAGTGCCTGCCCGAACAGCAGCATGTTCATTTTTATTGTACCTGTTGCGAGCAAACATTTTGCCTGCGCGATGTGGCAATTCCCATAATTTCCATGCCCAGAAAATTTTCTATCGAAAGCATAAGCTACGTAATAAAAGGCATTTGCGCTAAATGCGAAAACATTGCAATCAAGTTGCATTGATAAAATCGTACTTTTACGGCATGAAAATTTTGACGAGTATTAATTCCTTTAAATTTTTGAAGAAAATGATAAGTACCGACCCCAATCACAGGCATATTTACGATGCGCAAGGCAGAATGACTTGCTGCTCATTGGAGGA
Source organism: Prevotellaceae bacterium (assembly GCA_031268055.1). Classification (GTDB taxonomy): domain Bacteria; phylum Bacteroidota; class Bacteroidia; order Bacteroidales; family UBA932; genus JAITMY01. Next base: position 4,326 of record JAIRXY010000011.1, read on the forward strand.
TAAAATCTACAACAGGGTGGGGGCCGAAGCCCTACTGCACCCGCAAGCTTCGGGCAGCGGCAATGACGCAAGCGACAGTGAACCCGAATACGCGGGTGGAGTAAAGCAATACTTGCCCGCCGCCGCCAGCCTGATTATGTTGCTCGCCGGTATTGCCGCCGACGCCTACTTCAAGTTCGCATTTTTCACGGGATTTGTGAGGCTTGCATGGTACATCGTTGCCTATTTGCCGGTTGGCCTGCCGGTTATCAGGGAGTGTTGGGAAACTCTGCGAAATAGGGAGTTTTTCACCGAATTTACGCTGATGCTTTTGGCCACAGTAGGGGCGTTTGCCATCGGCGAATACCCCGAAGGCGTTGCCGTAATGCTGTTTTATTCGATTGGCGAGCTGTTTCAATGCGCGGCCGTTAGCCGAGCCAAGAACAATATCAAAGCGCTGCTTGACGTTCGCCCCGATGTTGCCAACGTGATAAAGAACGGCAAGATATACGCTATGAAGCCCGAAGATGTAATAATCGGCGAAATAATACAGGTAAGAGCGGGCGAAAAAGTTCCGCTGGATGGCGAAATGCTGAGCGCCGAAAGCCGCTTTGATACCGCCGCGCTCACGGGCGAAAGCAGACCGAAGGCTATTAGGCAGGGCGAGCAAGCGCTGGCAGGAATGCTCAACTTGGACAAAGTAGTTGAGGTTAAGATTACGCGCATGTATGCTGACTGCTCGTTGTCCCGAATTTTGGATATGGTACAGAACGCCACCACCCGCAAGGCAAAACCCGAATTGCTTGTCCGGAAATTTGCGAAAATTTATACGCCCATCATTTTCTTTTTGGCAGCGGCGTTGGTGGTAATCCCATATTTTTTCGTCAGTAGCTATCAGCTTTCAGAGTGGTTTTACAGGGCTTTGATTTTTCTGGTTATCTCCTGCCCCTGCGCTTTGGTTATTTCCATTCCTTTGGGCTACTTCGGCGGAATAGGAGCAGCCTCAAAAAACGGTATTCTGTTCAAAGGCTCAAGCTATCTGGACTTGATAACCAAGGTCAATACCGTCGTTATGGACAAGACAGGAACGTTGACTAAGGGCGTTTTCCGAGTACAGAAAATCGTAACCGTCAGCATGAACGAAAACGAATTTATTAAAATCCTCGCCGCGCTGGAAAGCCACTCCACGCACCCAATAGCAAAAGCCGTTGCGGAGTACGAAAGTTCCAAAGCAAAAGTATATCAGGCAAAAGATGTGCAGGAAATTTCGGGATACGGGTTGCAGGGAAATATCAACGGCAATGAAGTTTTGGCAGGCAATGCAAAGCTGCTGAAAAAATTTGGAATTTCGTACGATGCCGCCGTTGATGACGTAGTAGAGAGCATTGTAGTAGTGGCAATTAACAATCAATATGCAGGATACGTTTTGATAGCCGACGAAATCAAGGAGGATGCGCGGCAAGCGATTGAGCAGATGCATGAGCATGGAGTTACTCAAACTGTCATGCTGAGCGGCGATAAAAGCTCAATTACTCAGAAGGTAGCTCAAGTTGTTGGAGTAGACATTGCCTTTGGCGATTTGCTGCCCGAAAATAAAGTGCAGAAAGTGGAAGAAATAAAAAGCGACAAAACGCGCATTGTTGCTTTCGTTGGCGACGGCATTAACGATGCGCCGGTATTGGCTTTGAGCGACATTGGCATAGCAATGGGCGCAATGGGCAGCGACGCTGCAATCGAAACGGCGGACGTTGTGATACAAACCGACCAGCCCTCAAAAATTGCCACCGCCATAAAAATAGGGAGGGCAACAAAAAGCATTGTTATTCAGAATATTGCCTTGGCATTCGGCATAAAAGTAGCCGTGCTGATTTTGGGCGTAGGCGGATTAGCCACCATGTGGGAAGCCGTATTTGCCGATGTAGGAGTGGCTTTGCTGGCTATTTTGAACGCGGTGAGGATACAAAAGAAAAAATTCTAAACGGAACGGGGGCAACCATTACATGTTATATTTTACATTCCTATAAAGTTTAAGGTATTCGAATATATTTATTCACTATCTATTGTCCGATAAAAAAGTTTATCGTTTGGATTGAGCCTTTCGGTCTGGGGTATTCGTTTTCGTAGAGCGAAGCCCTACAGACGGAGCAAGAGATAGTTGTCAAGCCCTGAAAGAGCGTAATCCAAGCTGAACTTGGCGTTTTCGAGATGTCTACTTTTTTATCGGACAATAGTGATTTTTATTTACCGGTGAGCTATTTTTTCAAACAAATAAC
>JAIRXY010000022.1 GCA_031268055.1 Prevotellaceae bacterium
CCCCTACGGGGTTTTTCATGCATTTGCCATTCAAAATTTTCAAATTGAGGATTTCATTCAAAATTCAAAATTCAAAATTCAAAATTTGAATTTCAAAATAATTGTTTTTTTTGTTAACCCATAAAACCTTTTTTACTATGCAGAACTTCAGCTTTGACAATTTTGAAATCTGGTTTGTAACCGGCGCGCAGCTGCTCTACGGCGGCGACGCAGTGAAACACGTAGACGCCCATTCCGGCGAGATGGTAGCAGGCCTCAACAGCTCGGGCAACCTGCCCGTTAAGGTGGTGTATAAAGGAACGGTAAACTCGTCGGCGGAGGTTTCTGCCGCGCTGAGCGCCGCCAACGCCGATAGCAAATGCGCGGGCGTCATCACGTGGATGCACACCTTCTCTCCCGCCAAAATGTGGATTCACGGCCTTAAGGACTACAAAAAGCCGCTGCTGCACCTGCATACGCAGTTCAACAAGGAAATCCCGTGGAGCGAAATCGACATGGACTTCATGAACCTCAACCAAAGCGCCCACGGCGACCGCGAGTTTGGCCACATCGTTTCGCGCATGCGCAAAAATCGCAAGGTGGTGGCAGGACACTGGCAAGACCCCAAGGTGCACGAGCGCATTGCGGTGTGGATGCGCGTGGCGGCAGCGTGGGCCGACGCGCAGGATATGCGCGTTATCCGCTTTGGCGACAACATGAACAACGTTGCCGTAACCGACGGCGACAAGGTAGACGCTGAAATCCGCCTGGGCTACCACGTGGACTACTTCCCTATTGGCGACCTCGCCGCCGAGGTGAAGCAGGTAAGCGAAAAGCAGGTGGATGAGCTGGTTGCTACCTACGAAAGGGAGTACGACTTTGCCGATAGCGCAAAAAAAGGCGGGAAAGACCACGTGCAGGTGCGCGAGGCGGCGCGCATAGAGGCGGCGCTACGCAAATTCCTGAAGGAAAAAGGGGCAAAGGCTTTCACCACCAACTTCGACGCGCTGCACGAAATCAACCAGCTGCCGGGGCTGGCAGCGCAGCGCCTGATGGCCGAAGGCTACGGCTTTGGCGCAGAGGGCGACTGGAAAACCGCGGCGCTGCTGCGCACCATGAAGGTCATGGCGCACGGGCTTGCCGGCGGAACATCGTTTTTGGAAGATTACACCTACCACTTCAAGGGTAAGGGCGCTATCTTGCAGGCGCACATGCTCGAAATCTGCCCAAGCATTGCAGGCGCGAGGCCGCGCATGGAGGTGCACCCGCTGGGCATTGGCGGTAAGGCCGACCCTGCCCGCTTGGTGTTCACCGCGCACGAGGGCGCCGGAGTTGCCGCCACGGTGGTAGATATGGGCAACCGTTTTCGCATGATTGTAAACTTGGTAGACGTTATCAAGCCCGAGGCGGCGCTGCCAAAGCTGCCCGTGGCGAGCGCTCTGTGGATTCCGCAGCCCAACCTTGAGGTAGGCGCCGCCGCATGGATTTACGCCGGTGGAACGCACCACACCGCGTTCAGCTTCCCGCTCACGCGCGAGTACATGGAAGACTACGCCGAAATTGCCGACATCGAAATGATAGCCATTGACAGCAGCACGACCATCTCCGAATTTAAAAAAGAGCTGCGCTTCAACGAGGTTTACTACATGCTAAACAAAGCGCTGCAATGAAAATTAGGAATTGCGAATTTTAGGAATGAACTCTTCGTTTTACCAAAATCAAGGAGTTTAGGAGTGTAAGTCCGTTCAAAATATTTTAGTCACCTTTTTATAATCATGAAAAAACATTACTTTTGTGTAAAAGGGCAATTCAACGCATGTAAGAGGGCAATTCAACGCATGTAAGAGGGTAATTCAACGCATATGAAAAAAGTAGCAGCAAAGCCGAGTTTGTTCGGTATAAAACACTCAAACAGAGATTTTGAGCAAAAAGATTCGTGGGGAAAGAATCAGTTTAACTCCTCTTTTCCTGCGGCGTTATCTTCTTTTATGTCATGGAAAAATATTGAAAACGTTTACCTCGTGCTGGACAAGAATAAAAATGTTAAGCATGAAAAAATCTCGACGAAGCTGCTATACGGTATTTCGCCCGACTCAAACGATTTATACTATTCATTTGAAAGCGTTTATACCCCCTATGAGCGCTTCGTAATAGGGGAGCTTCCAAGGGTTGATTTGGTTACGCAAAAATGCAGCGACGGTACAATTCTGAAAGGAATGGAGGTTAAGCTGACAGCATTGCCCGACAATTCAACCTGCGGGCTACCTGATCACCAATTCGGAACAGAAATCGTTACCAGACCTCCCACAATAGTATATCTTGCATGCAGCATCGCCTCCATTTTTCAAAAATCATATCTACCGTTACGCCAATATTTTGCTGTAAAATTTGATAAGTTGCGCGATTGGGCTAACCCTGAAATTGTTTTGCCCCATATTCAAGATATGATAAAGACAATTGATGCTATCCTGAGCGACTATGCTTCCAAACAAGAACCAATAATTATGCAGCCAATTTGGAAAACCAACGGCAAATCCTCGCAGCTGGCCGAAAATTGCCTTGACGTATTTGTTTGGAGTAACTTTGCTTTCGTAGAGCTGATAGTAAAAGAGCTAAGAAATCAGCCAATCGCCAAAATAACGCGGCAAGCAAGAACGCTTGTGTGGCTATTCAAAATGCTGTATGATTTTTCTAAAGCAGGGCAGTTTTATCCGAAGCAAATCATAAACGATTATTTGTACAATACGTTAAACAACGAGGCATTTTCGGCGAGTGGGCTTCTAACTCATTTTTTTATGCAGTGCCCCGAGCTGACTCAACCGAGAATCAAAGCGGCTGAAATCAAAGAAATTATTTTGGGTGGAGGTCAAAACCTATTAAGCCCAGAGAAGCGATTTGACGCCATTATTTTTAACACACCAATGCTATTTAAATGAAATGAGGGCAGTTGATTTATTTGCAGGTTGTGGCGGTCTTTCGTTAGGTTTTCAAAAAGCAGGCATTGAGGTTGTTGGCGCTTTTGAAAATTGGAAGCCTGCCATCAATATCTATCGCGCTGACTTTAGCCATCCTGTATTTGAAAAAGATTTATCGCAAGCTACCGACTATTCGCTATTTTCGCTACTGCTACCGGATATGATTATTGGAGGTCCTCCCTGCCAAGATTTTTCAAGCGCAGGCAAGCGCAACGAGGACAGCGGGCGCGGAGGTTTAACCGTGACTTACGCCGAAATTGTAAGTAACGTGCGCCCCCAATGGTTTGTAATGGAAAACGTAGAGCGCATTTTGAAAACGCAAAAGCTTAAGCAAGCAAAAAAAATTTTCGCCGATGCCGGATACGGGCTATCAGAAGCGGTGTTAGACGCAAGCCACTGTGGAGCTCCACAAGCACGAAAAAGGTACATACTTATTGGTAAGTTAGGAGAAGTAAACCATTTCTTGGATTACTACCTAACTAAAAATCAAAGCCAAAGCCCAATGAGCGTTTACGATTATTTGGGCAATTCGTTAGGGATAGAGTACTACTATAGGCATCCACGCAGCTATGCTCGTCGAGGAATTTTTAGCATTCATGAGCCAAGCCCAACGATTCGAGGAGTAAATAGGCCTATCCCCAAAGGATATAAGCCACACAATGGTGATCCTGTCAATGATTTAAGTAAAATAAGACCATTAACGACAGAAGAACGTACTTACATACAAACATTTCCAAAAGATTTTAAATGGCTTGGCAACAAAACGGAATTGGAACAAATTATTGGAAATGCCGTGCCCGTAAATTTGGCAAAATTTGTCGGTAATTGTATCAAAGAATATATTAACAACATTAATAAGTAAGGACATATTGGCACAATTATGCTGAAAAATTTAATTCAAAATTAGCCTATGGCATTCTTTGTCACCTTGTGAGCAATTGTCAGACCTCTTTTGCTCGGCATACGTAATTTGACGCTTTTGAGAATCTCGTTGATATAGCTGGCATTCATAAAGATTTATTTATAGCATTCTACGTTGAACTTTTTAATTAACTCTAACCTGTTATGAAATACGTTATTGGTCTGGATTACGGCACGGACTCGTGCCGCGCCATTGTGGTAGACGCCCTCACGGGAGAAGAAATGGCCACGGCGGTGCACTACTACGCGCGCTGGAAGGATGGAAAATACTGCGACCCCAAGAGCAACCGCTACCGCCAGCACCCGCTGGACTACGTGGAGGCAATGGAGCAAACCATCAGGGAATCGCTGAAGAAGTGCGCGCCGGAGGTGGCAAAGAGCGTGGTAGGGATTTCGTTCGACACCACCGGAAGCACGCCTGCGCTGACCGACAAGAACGGAACGCCGCTGGCGCTGCTGCCCGAATTTGCCGAAAATCCCAACGCTATGTTTGTGCTGTGGAAAGACCACACGGCTGTTGCCGAAGCTTTGGAGATAACTGCGGCGGCAAAAAAATGGGCGGTAGACTACACCCTCTACGAAGGCGGCGTTTACTCCTCGGAGTGGGTGTGGGCAAAGGCGCTGCACATACTCCGCGAGGATGCCAGCGTGCGCCGCGCCGCCTGCTCGTGGGTGGAGCACTGCGACTGGATTTCGGCGCTGCTCACGGGCAGCACGCAGCCGGAGGCAATGGCGCGCAGCCGCTGCGCCGCCGGGCACAAGGCCATGTGGAGCGAAAAGTGGGGCGGCTTGCCTTCGGAAAATTTTCTCCTCGCCGTAGACCCGCTGCTGGCCAAGTACAGGGAAAGGCTTTACACCGAAACGTACCCCAGCGGCCACAAAGCGGGCACAATAACCAAGGAGTGGGCCGACAAGCTGGGCTTGCCCGAAAATGTCGCCGTGGGCGTGGGGGCGTTTGACTGTCACATGGGCGCTGTGGGGGCGGCCATTGAGCCCTACACTTTTGTGCGTGTCATAGGCACTTCTACCTGCGACATTATGGTTGTGAAGCCGGAGGAGATGGGTAGCGAGCCCATCAGCGGAATATGCGGACAGGTGGACGGGTCGGTTATTCCGGGCATGGTTGGCTTGGAGGCAGGGCAGTCTTCCTTTGGCGATGTGTACGCATGGTTTAAGCGAATACTGTCGTTTCCCGTCGAAAATATTTTGGCAAAGACCAAGCTGGTGGATGAGGAAACGCGCCGCCAGCTGGTAGCGGAGGCCGCTGACGAAATCATTCCTGCGCTGACCAAAGAGGCCGAAAAGATTCCGATTGAGGAAAGCGCTATCGTTGCTACCGACTGGCTGAACGGCCGCCGCACTCCCTACGCCAACCAGCAGCTCACGGGCAGCATTACGGGGTTGAGCTTAGGCAGCGCCGCGCCGCTCATCTTCCGCGCGCTGGTTGAGGCTACCGCCTTTGGCTCAAAGGCCATTGTAGACCACTTTGTCGACGCGGGCATAAGGATTGACAGCGTGACGGGCATTGGCGGCATTTCGCTCAAGTCGCCGTTTGTGATGCAAACGCTTGCCGACGTGCTGAACATGCCCATTCGGGTTTGCAAAACGGAGCAAGCCTGCGCGCTTGGCGCTGCCATGTTTGCAGCGGTGGCCGCCGGCGTTTACGCTAAGGTAGAAGATGCTCAGCAGGCAATGGCGCAAGGTTTTGCGTCGAGCTACACGCCCGACGGCAAGCGTCACGAGGCTTACGCAAGGCTGTACGCCAAATACCGCACCTTGGGAGAATTTAGCGAAAAGAGCTTGGGGAATTTTGAATTTTGAATTTTGAATCGAGCGAAGTGAGCTCACGAACTCCGAAAAAAACAAATCCAATGTGAGTAATTGGGAATGGGGCGATTGGAATCTTCCGATTGCCCTTTTTGTCTGAATCAGGATTTTCGGGATTTCGGGATTTTCAGGATTTCATCCCAATCAAAAAAAATCACAGCTCAGACGATTAAAAAGGCACAAAAGGCGAGTGCCTTTTGAATTGCTTGCGTGGCGCCTTTACAACGCCTTCCACCGCAACCGCAAGCTGTTGCACACCACGCTGACGCTGCTCAGCGCCATTGAGCCTCCGGCAATCATGGGGTTGAGCAGAAATCCGTTGAAGGCGTAAAGAGCGCCTGCGGCAATCGGTATTGCAACGAGGTTGTAGGCAAACGCCCAAAACAAGTTCTGACGAATTATGCTAACTGTTTGCCTCGACAGCCGTATGGCTGCCGGAATTTTGGACAGGTCGGACGACACAATGGTCATTTTGGCAACGTCAATGGCAATGTCGCTGCCTTTCCCCATAGCAATGCTAACGTCGGCTTGGGCAAGGGCTGCGCTGTCGTTTATGCCGTCGCCCACCATAGCCACTACCCTCTCTTCGCCTTGCAGCCGACGGACAAAATCCGCTTTCTGCTGCGGCAACGCCTCGGCGCAAAAATCGTGAACGCCCACCGCTGCGGCTACTCTTTCTGCCGTGGCGATGCTGTCGCCCGTGAGCAGGTAAACCATCATGCCTGCATCGCGCAGCTGCCGGATGGCAGCGCGCGACGTTTCCTTTACCTTATCGTCGATAGCTATCAGCGCAAGGGCGCGCTGTTCGTCGGCAAGCCAAACGGTTGTTTTGGCTTGTCCTGCAACTTTTCTTGCTGTGGTGGCGAGCTGTTCGTTCACCACAATGTGGTTTTCGGCGAGCAGCTGGGCGTTGCCTACAAAGTAGGTCTGCCCATCCACCGTCCCTTTTACGCCCTTGCCAACGAAGTTTTCAAAGTTGGCAACGGCGCACAGCGGCTCATCCTTAAAGCGGTGCGCGACGGCTTCGGCCAGCGGATGCTCCGACAGCTCCTCAAGGCTGCGCAAGATGGAGGCGTAGCGGCTGTTGTCGCTTGCCCACCACGCTGCGGACACCGCCGGCTTGCCCTCGGTAACAACGCCCGTCTTGTCGAGCACAATGGCGCTAATCTTCCTTGCCGCCTCAAGGCTTTCGGCATCCTTTATCAAAATACCCTGTTCTGCCGCCTTGCCAATGCCCACCATGATGGCCGTGGGGGTTGCCAGCCCCAGCGCACAGGGGCAGGCTATAATCAGCACGGTGACGAACGCCAGCAGGCCATGCGGTAGCCCGACGGAAGCGCCGCCAACCAGCAGCCACGCTGCAAGGGCAACGAGGGCGATGCCAATGACAGTCGGCACAAAAATACCGGCAACCTTGTCCACCAGTTTTTGCACCGGCGCTTTGCTCCCCTGCGCATCCTGCACCATGCGGATGACGTGGGCAAGCAGCGTTTCTGCGCCTACCTTTTCGGCTCTAAACCGAAAGCTGCCTTTTTGGTTAATCGTTCCGGCGTATACCTTTCCGTGCTGCTGCTTCAGCACGGGGAGCGGCTCGCCGCTCAGCATGCTTTCGTCCACGTAGGAGCTGCCCTCTGTTACTGCGCCGTCCACCGCTATTTTTTCGCCGGGCTTCACCAGCACGATATCGCCCACAGCTACCCGCTCCACGCTTGTCTGCACCAGCTGCCCATTGTCCCGCACCAGCGTAACCGTTTTGGGGCGCAAGCCCATCAGCTTCTTTATGGACGACGAGGTGTTGCTCTTTGCTCTTTCCTCCAAGCAGCGCCCCAGCAGGACAAACGCAATGATAACGCTTGCCGTTTCAAAGTAAACGTGCGGTTGGATGCTTCTGGAGAGCCAAAATTCGGGGAACAGCATGTTGAAAATGCTAAACAGGTAGGCCACGCCTGTGCTCAGGGCAACCAGCGTATCCATGCTTGCCGTTCTATGCCGCAATTGCCTTTCTGCGCGAATAAAAAAATCTTTGCCCAGCCCAAAAACTATCGGCGTTGCAAGCGCCCACATCCACTCGTTGGCAAAGGGAATGTCCATAAAAAACATGCTGATGGCAACCAGCGGCAGCGATAGCACAATAGCTGCTATGGTGCGGTCTTTGAGCTTGCTGTACTCGTCGGCCTGTATTCTTTCGGCCATTTCGAGGCTGCCGGTCTCCTCAATCAGCAGGTCGTAGCCCTTTGCCTGCACCGCCTTGCGAATGTGGGGCAGCGATACCCGTTCGGGCAGATATTCGATGGTAACGCTTGAGGCGGCAAGGTTCACCGCCACGCCAACCACGCCCGACAAGCTACGGATGGTATCCTCTACTGCCTTGGCGCACGCAGCGCAGTGCAGGTGGAGAACGGGAAGGGTGGTAGTCATGTAAATTAAGAATTAAAAATCAAGAATTAGGAATTGAGGAGTACAAATATATAGAGAATGGGGAATTATTCCTAATAGTTTTTGCGACACTAAGAGCCAATTTGCAAAAATGTCAATATCGAAAGGCACAAAAGTCTGCCTGACGGGTGTTCGTAAGGCAGGCTTGATTAGCTGTCGTAAGGTGAATGTAATTATCCTTTTACAAGGGCAAAGCCGCTTTGGACGTATAGAGCAACGCTGCCATATTTACAAATTTCCACCACGATTTGGCATAACCAAAAATTTTCAAAACACTTGTCTATACGAAGTAAATTTGTACCTTTGCGCTTAAATCATTCTATTAAGCAATAAAAAAATGAACACTAAATTTGTACTTTGTCTCTTTAGCAGCATCGGTATGCCCGAAATAATTATTGTTGCGTTAGTAGTGCTGCTGTTTTTTGGCGGAAAAAAAATTCCGGAGCTCATGCGCGGCTTGGGCAAGGGCGTACGCAGCTTCAAAGAGGGCGTAAAGGATATGGAGAGCGAAGTTAAGAAAAACATGGGCGACGAAGAAAAAGCAATAGGGGAGTAGGCAGGTATGGGCAAGCGTCAGCATGACGACGACGATAGCGTAGCGCCCGGGCAGCGGGATATGACGTTCTGGGATCACCTCGAAGCCCTGCGGTGGGTGCTGCTGCGCGCTGCGGTGGCAGTGGTGGTGTGCACTATGCTGATGTTCTTCAACAAGGAGCGGCTAACTCAGGTTATTTTCGCCCCGCAGGATTCCAACTTTATTGTTTACCGCGCCATGTGCAAGCTGGCTACGCTGCTGCACTTCGACGGGCTGTGCCCCGACGAATTTTCGGTGGAGCTGCTCAACACGCGGCTGGCCTCGCCTTTCTTTACCCACATGACCGCCTCGCTGTATGTTGGCCTGCTGCTGTCGCTTCCGGTGATTATCGTTTTGCTGTGGCGGTTTATCGCGCCGGCGCTTTACCCGCACGAGCAGAGGCGCAGCATTCCCCTTATTTTTTCGTGCATTGCGCTGTTTGTGGCGGGCGTTTTGCTGGGCTACTTTCTGGTTTTTCCGCTTGCGTTTCGCTTTTTGGGCACCTACCAGTTTGGCGAGCACGTTGTCAACCGCATTGATTTGACCTCGTACATGAATATTTTTTACACTACCTTGCTGTCTATGGGGCTGGTTTTTGAAATGCCGGTGCTGGCCTACGCGCTATCGCGCATCGGGATAATAAACAAAAGTTTGCTGAGGAAATACCGGCGACATGCTGTGGTTGTAATTTTGATTATTGGCGCGGTCATCACCCCTACCTCCGATCCGCTGACGCTCATGCTGGTGAGCATTCCCATGTACCTGCTCTACGAGCTGAGCATACATGTTGCGCGAAGCAAAAAGGCGGAGGAGTAAAAGCAGCGCGCCGCTTTGCGCTAATCCTTTATTTCTACGTAGGTTATCTTCAGCCGAGGTTTAACGTTCTTGTTGTCTATCAGCACGCTACGGGCATCGGAGGTGTAGGCGTAGGGCACTATCAGCAGTGGCCGTATGTTGCCTTTTACCACATCGTTGAAGTAGTGGGTAATGTTGAGCGAATACTGCATTAGCGAGCGGTTGAGCGCTCCATCGAAGCTTGAGCTGAAGCTTCCGTCTGAGGCGTACATGTCCCAAATTGCCGCATACTTTCCGTTTTCCCTGCTGCTTGCCTCTACAATGCACTGTAGCTGCGTTGAGTACATGTCCAGCGCTGCGTAGTCGCTTGTGTCCACCACGTGCAGCACCAGCTCTGCGCGGCTAATGGCGTAATGCTTTTCTTTGTCGCCAATTCCTGTCCACGCCTCTACCGAATCCTTGCTTATGGTCATCTGCGTAGCTACCCCCGCCAAGCCTTGCATGTAGAGCATATCTGCTGCGCCCTGAAGGAGGCTGCTATCATGCCAAAAAACGTTGAAGCGGGGCGTGGCGCTAAATGAGTGAAAGGTAAAGGAGGTAACGCTATCTTTAACTACCTCGTCGTTGGGGTCGGTGTAGGTGTAGTGGTAGAACGCAACGAGGGCGCTTGCGGCGTACTCGCTTGAGGTATTCACCATGCTCACAGACTTGATGCTGCCACCTGCGCCGCTGCCCGCCCTCACGTACACTCCCTTAAAGTTAGTCAAAAAAGAGTCGGCGTTGTTTGTGTGGCTAAACAACCTGCTGAACAAATTGTTGTTATCTGTCAGCTTTATGCGCGCCGTGACGCTTGCGGCGTTAATGCTGTCGACGCCGACAGCAAGGTTGGTAGCCATGTTGGACAGGCTTTCGGCAACGCTTGGCGTTCCGTAGTACGTTTCGCTCTCGCTGAGGTCGGCGCTTAGCTCGTATACCTCAACGTCCATCGGCGTTTTGTCGCTTCCGTAGGTCGAAGAAAAGCCAAGGATGAGAACAACCGAGTCGAAGCCGGTAACGCCCTCTTCGAACGTGTGAGTGTAAGTAGCCGGCAGCAGCTGCACGGCAAACCCTGCGGTAGTTTTCCCAAAGCGAGGGTCGTCCATGCGCCCCAGCACGGCAGCGTTGAAGTTGCTCGTTGACATCGAGTCGAGCGCAACGGTTTGCATTGTAAAGAAGCCCGTAGCGTCGCGCATGTACAGCTGCAGCTGCTGGTTTGGAGGTATGAAATCTTCGCCCACAGTTTTATCCATTTCTATGCAGGCCTGAGCGAGCATTAAGAGTAGCAGGGCAAGCGCCGATGCTGCGAGTCTATTTTTTTTCGGAAATTTTGTCATAAAAATTGATGTAATCTTCTACGTACTGCTCCTCGCGGTAGGGCAGCACCGGAATTTTTAGCGTTGAGATGTGCTTCTGGAGCTCCGGGTGTATGTGGCCGCTGCCAATCACTACGCCGTCGGCGTACGACATGGCAAACTTCATCAAGCTTACGTAGCTTGTTTTTGACAGCGCCTCTACCTCTTTGGCCTTTACTCCGTCGAGCAGCACCTTCTTATTAAAGTATGAATCAAAAAGCGCGTCGAAGCTTTCGTTGTAAACGGACAGCACCACCTTGGCTTTTGCAAAAAGCGGGTCGTCGTGGTAGGCCTTCTTTACAAACAGCGGCGTTATCATCGAAAACCAGCCGTGGCAGTGGATTATTTCGGGCTGCCAGCGCAGCTTTTTGATAGTTTCGAGCGTACCGCGGGCAAAGAAAATCATCCGCTCGTCGTTGTCGCCAAAAAACGCGCCACCTTCGTCAAATTGCATCTCCTTGCGCTTGAAGTAATCCTCGTTATCTATGAGGTATACCTGCATACGCGCCGAAGGTATGGAGGCCACCTTGATGATAAGCGGGTGGTCGGCATCGTTGATAATAAGGTTCATCCCCGACAGGCGAATAACTTCGTGCAGCTGGTTACGCCGCTCGTTGACGCATCCGTAACGCGGCATGAATGAGCGTATTTCGTTGCCTTTATCTTGAATAGCCTGTGGCAGGTAGCGCGATATCTTAGATATCGCGGTCTCCGACACGTACGGCATCATCTCTTGATTGACAAACAGTATTTTGCGATTAGTTGCCATATTTTTTTATGGAAGTACGCTGATAAAAATGACTGCAAAGATACTAAATTATTTATAATTTAACGATTTATAAATTCGCGCTAACCCCACAGGTTTGACATTCAAATCCGCAACGTATTCATTATAAATTCCGTATGCGGAATATTCAAAGCACAAAAAAAGTCTTATTTTTTCCAAATATTCTCTTATGAGCGCTTCGAAGCGCTCCGTTGTCGCTTTACTGTAAAGGACATAGCGCTGTAAAATGGTAGTTGACCTGCAGAATGTTTTTTTATTATTCCTGCATTCGTGGCTATATTTTGTTGGAGTAGCTCAAGCTACTATTTGCTTCCGTCATTAATGTTGCCAACAAACCCGCTGTTGTTGGCATGCTCAACTTCCGCGCATTCCTCCATCTTGATATGGCAAAAGCGGCAGGGGATACCGACGCCACAATTGAATACATACGAGGGCTTGACGGCCAGCTCTTGCTACGTCTGTAGGGCAAAGCCCTACGAAAACGGATACCTCATCCTGTATTTATTTTTTCGGAGTTCGTGAGCTTGCTGCTCGATTCAAAATTCAAAATTCAAAATTCAAAGTGTAAAGGTCGCATTTTTGCATACATAGATGTCAACCGGATATTAAAAATTGTTTTTATCTTTGTGCGATGATATTTTTCTGTGTTATAGCAAAAAGGTAGAAATGACGTGGGATAAAGCCATAGCCGATTTTTTGGTTTACCTGCGGCTGGAAAAGTCGCTGTCGGAGAAAACCCTTACCGCATACGCCACCGACGTGCACAAGCTGCGCAATTTCGTGGAGGGCGAGTACGGCGTATCGCCTCTGCAGGTATCGCGTGAGCACGTAGAGCAGTTCCTGTCGCACTTGTACGACAAGGGGCTTACCGGCAGCTCTCAGGCGCGCGTGCTTAGCGGCGTGAAAGCTTTTTTCAAGTACCTGCTCCTCGACGACGTCATCGCAGCCAGCCCCACCCAGCAGATAGACGCGCCCAAGCAGAAGCGTAGCCTGCCGGAGGTGCTCTCCGTTGGCGAGGTTGAGCGAATGCTTGCCGCCGTAGACCTGAGCAAGCCGGAGGGACACCGCAACAAGGCCATCGTTGAGATGCTGTACAGCTGCGGCCTGCGCGTATCGGAGCTGGTCAACCTGCGCTTCTCGGATATGTACCTCGATAAAGGATTTCTGCGCATTATCGGTAAGGGCAACAAGGAGAGGCTGACGCCCATAGGCGGCAAGGCGGTGAGCACGCTAAAGCTCTACCTCGCCGGTCGTCGCAGCGCGGTGACGCAGCGCGGCGACGACGACATCGTCTTCCTCAACCGCCACGGCGCAAAGCTGACGGCTGTAATGGTGTTTTTGATTACGAAAGACCTTGCGGCAAGAGCGGGGATAGCTAAGACGGTAAGCCCGCACACCTTTCGACACTCGTTTGCCACGCACCTCATAGCGGGTGGCGCCGACCTCCGCGCCGTGCAGGAAATGCTTGGGCACGAAAGCATCACCACCACCGAAATCTACACCCACCTCGACCGCGAATACCTCCGGAAAGCCATCATGCTCTACCATCCAAGGGCAAGACGGAGGGTGAACGCGGGGCAGGAGAACGATGAAAGTAAAACCGTAGAATCTTTACCATCATGCCAACAAAAGAGTTAACTTACAAAGAGGCTATTGCCGAAGTAGAAAAAATATTGGAGCAGCTGGAAAGCGGCGCGCTGGACGTAGACTGCATGTCGAGCACGGTGAAGCGCGCTGCCGACCTCCTACAGCTGTGCCGTAAAAAGCTGCACGCTACGGAGGAAGAAGTGAAAAAATTGAAAATTGAAAATTGAAAATTGAATCCTACGGTCTGGAGGTGGATGGCAACCTTGCGCTTCACCAGCTGGACGACACCTCTTTTCTCGACTTTATGTCGCGGTGCAGCGCCTGCGCCTGCACGGGTGGGTTTGAATCCATCTGTGAAGCGATGTACCTTCGAAAGCCGGTGATGATGGCGCCCGCGCACATTGAGCAGGAGTGCAACGCGTTTGACGTTAGCCGGCAAAGGTGGTGGATATGTAGGGGCGGGTTTTAAACCTGCCTTCGACGACAATGACGGCGAAGCAAATCACCCTAACAGGGTTTTAAACCTTGTTAGGGTTAATTGTACGTGAATATCACATTTTTTACACGCCCCACCCGTAGAGTAAGGGTAGGGTAGGGCGTGATGGGAGGCAACCCTTGCAGCTGCCCTAATGGACATTCTGGAATCATACCCCATTCTTGCCAAGCAGCCTGATAGCCCTGATAAAGATGACCGCCGTAACCACCGAGGCGACGAAATCGGCTATCGGTATGCTGACCCATACGCCAAGCGTGTGGAAAAAGTGCGGAAGAATTATCAGGCAGGGCACCAAAAACAGCATCTGACGGGTGAGCGACAGAAAAATGGCAATCTTGGGCTTCCCGATGGAGAGGAAAAAGTTGGAGGCCACCATCTGAAAACCAACGATGGGGAAAACGGCAAAAACAATGCGTATTCCCTGCACGGAAGCTCGCGTAAGTTCCGCGTCGGTGGTAAACCACCCAACGATAAAGTTGGGGAAAAGTTGGCACATCAGCGCGCCGAACGTGGTGACGCCTATGCCCCACCAAATGGTCAGGCGGGTAACCTTGCTCACGCGGTCGGCGTGGCGCGCCCCGTAGTTGTAGCCTACAATGGGCTGCATCCCCTGGTTAAGCCCCATCACCACCATGACGAAAAGGAAGATAATCCGGTTGATTACCCCGTAAGCGCCAATGGCCACATCTCCGCCGTACTCCTTTAGCGCCTTGTTGATGAGAATCACTATCAGGCAGGCGCAGGCATTCATCAAAAACGGCGACAGGCCAATGGAGAGCATGCCCCTAACCAGCTTGGATTTCAGCTGGAATATTCCACGGCTAAAGTGCACCACGCTGTTGGGGTTCAGCAGGTGCACAATTTGCAGGATGAGGGAGATGGCCTGCGCAATGACGGTTGCCCACGCCGCCCCCTCAATGCCCCAGCCAAACCCGAAGATGAAGATGGGCGCCAGCGCGCAGTTGACGGCCACCGAGAGCAGCGTGACGTACATGGCCATGCGCGGATACCCTGCCGACCGGATGATGGCGTTAAGTCCAAAGTACATGTGCGTAATCACGTTGCCCAGCAAGATAATGCGCATGAAGTCGCGCGCATGGGGGATGGTGTTTTCGCTCGCTCCAAAGAAGTAGAGGATAGGGTCTAAAAAGGGAAAGCAGAGCAGCGAAAAGAGCACGCCAAAAATGATGTTCAGCACGAGCACGTTGCCCAGCACGCGGTTGGCGCTCTTGTAGTCCCTTTGCCCCAGCTTGACCGAAATCAGCGTGGAAGCGCCCACGCCCACGAGCGAGCCAAAGGCTGCGGCGAGGTTCATCAAAGGGGAGGTAAGCGCGAGGCCGGCAATAGCCCAATGCCCCACGCCGTGCCCAATGAAAACGCTATCAACAATGTTGTAAATCGACGAAGCTGTCATGGCAATAATGGCCGGAAAAGCGTACTGCGCCAGCAGCTTACCCGGGCGCTCCGTCCCTAATAAAAGCGGTGAATTTGACATAATATTCTTTTGACTCAGCGTATTTTTTGCTTAAAAATGGTGTAGCCCGAAAAAAGCCGCTCTGCATCGTCGGGTATTTTTTCAAAAATCCCAAACAGGGCTGAGCCGCTCCCCGACATAGCCGCATAAGTTGCCCCGCAGCCGTACAGCCTGCTTTTTACGTCTTGCAGCTGCGGGTACTTTGCAAAAACAATCGGCTCAAAATCGTTGACAAGCAGCTCCCTCCACGCTTCTACGTGCCGGGTTACAATGTGCTGCAAGCTCACCTCCGGTACCTTGGGGGTAATGCCGGCGTAGGCCTCGGCCGTGCTAACGCCAAGCGGAGGCTTAACCACCAGCAGCTCATACCCCGAAAGGCTTACCGCCACCGGCTGCAAAATTTCACCGCGCCCCGTTGCCAGCATTGGGACGTTGTAGATAAAAAAGGCGCAATCGCTGCCCAGCTGCGCGGCGTACCCCGCCAGCGCTTGCTGCGAAAGCGCAAGGTGAAAAATTTTGTTCAGCGCCAGCAGCACAAAAGCGGCGTTGCTCGACCCTCCGCCAAGCCCTGCGCCGTGCGGCACTTGCTTGTGCAGAAAAATGTCGGCGCCCGGCAGTCCAAAATCTTTTTGCAGCAGGCGGAACGCCCTTGCGCATAAGTTCTCCTCCGTTGCTACGCCAACCGGAATGCCGGTGCAGCGCAGGGAAAACTCCTCGCTCGGCAGCGCCTCTACCACATCGCTCCAGCCAATGGGAAAGAGCGTTGTCTCGACGCTGTGGTAGCCGTCGGAGCGTTTTTGCGTAACGTGCAGGCCAAGGTTGATTTTTGCGTTGGAAAGCTGGAGCATTGCGGCTTATTCGGTTATAAAATTTCGGCGCAGCGGTCTGCCGCCTCACACCCCGCAGCAGCAGGGAGAAGTGAGACCGGCGGCGCTGCAACCGTCTGCTATTTTTCGAACAAAGATAAAGCTTATTGTAGAAATTACAAGCGAATGGAGGGCTGAAAAAAGCTGCTTTTGCATTAGCTTACAGCATCGGGAGGCGTAACTTTAACTTCCGGCTGCAAATTCTTCACAACCTTTAGCCGGTGCGTGTAGCGGTTGAGGTCGCTGTTGAAGATACCTCTGCTGTCGACCTTGTCTATGCGGACGCTTCCGGAGGCGTGAACAATTCGCCCTTCGCCCAGCAGCATTCCCACGTGGGTAATCCGCTCATTTTCGCCGCAAAAAAATGCAAGGTCGGCAGGCTGCGCGCGCTCCACGGCGGCCACGGTACTCCCCACGCCAGCTTGCTGCGCAGCGTCGCGGGGGATGCTTACGCCGGCCACGCGGTACGCCAGCTGCGTTAGCCCCGAGCAGTCGATACCCAGCAGCGTGCGCCCTCCCCAGAGGTAGGGCGCGTTGAGCAGCTGTAGCGCGGCGGCCACGGAAGCTTCGCGCCTGCCGCGGGGTAGCTTGCGGAGGGAGCGCTCCAGCCGGTAGGCGCGCCCCGCCAGCATAAACGTGCGAGTTGCCTCGCTGTACCCGTACAGCAAGCTGCCCTGCGGAAGGCAGACGCGTTGCTCCGCTCTTTCGTCCACGGCGAAGCATAGCGAGGAGGTGCAAATTTGGCTGGGCTGCGCAGCGTACTGCCCCCACGCCTCCTCGTCCGGCAGGCGCACCATGAGCGGGTTAACCCAGCCTACGTAGCTGTCCGCAGCGGCGCAAACGCGCAGCCAGCAGCCGGACTGCTCCTCAACGCAGAACGTTTCGCCCCACAGCAGCTGCGACGTCATTTCGCTGCGCTCGTCGGCGGCTGCGCGCATGGGGACTACCGGGGTGATGGCAATGCCGTACTTCATAAATCTTTGGTGGCTTGGATGCTGATACGCCTGCTAATATTAGCTCAGACAACTACGCATCAGCTATTTATATTGCTTATAGAAATATTTATTTATGTGAAATAGTACTGTAAAGGTAGAAAAAATTATGGATATGTTTGTTGAGGTTGGCAAAAAGCAGTACGTTTGCAGCTGATTTTGAAGATAATTTGGG
>JAIRXY010000049.1 GCA_031268055.1 Prevotellaceae bacterium
TTGATGGTTGGCGAATCAGTTCGCTATACGCTTGTGCAAAGGGTTGCAGAGCGGCTTGGCGCTACCGAGACCATCATTTTTTCCAAAAATTCCTTCTTTGAGGAGCAGCTCGCCGAGGCGGACATTTTTGAGGATGACGCAAAACCGATTTTGCTTACGAGCGGCTTTGTGTCGGATGCAGGCAGGTATATTCCCGTGATGGTTTGGGGCGTGGACGATAAAAATATTCCCGAAGGAAAAGCGTTGGCTAACAAAACCTTGACCGATGAAATCGGGATTGCCGGTCGAGGCCGTAGCGAGGGGAGGGAGCTTGTCCTTCGCTTGCCTGCCACCGGCTTAGTCCCGTCGGGGTCGCTGTTCGTGACGGATAATTATACTACCTCCGTCCGCCTGACTTTCGCCGGAGTTTTAGATAAAAAGGACGGCGGCAACCTAAACCTGAAAAATGAGCAGATTATCCCCTGCAACGTGTTTGTAAACCGCAAGGAGCTGGCCTCCATCCTGAAAATCGAAGGAAAAATCAACCTCATCCTCTCGGCAAATCACATTCAGCCCGCCGACTTGGTAAAAGTTTGGGCTCCTGCGCTATCCGGAATAAAAGCGAGCGAGCAAAAAGGCTTCACAGAGGTTACTTCCGACCGTGTTTTTCTTCAGCGCGATTTGGTGGAGACCATTCGTCAAGGCAATCCCGCCGCAAACCGCTTGTTCTCGTACATGGCCAACTCCATTGCCTCCACGACGGAGGCCATTCCGTACTCTTTCGCTACGGCAGCGGATTATTTTCAGGGCAAAAAGCTGGAGAATAGCGACGCTATCCTTTCCGATTACGCGGCTCAAAGGCTACATGCAAAGCTGAACGACAGCATTCGCCTGACGTTCTTTGTTTCGGGCGACCTGAAAACGCTTCACGAAGACTCGGTGGTTTGCCGCGTTGCCGGCATCGTTTCTGTGGGCGCGCTGCTCGCCGACAAGACGCTCAGCGCCGATTTCCCGGGCTTGTCGGACGTAGAAAGCTGTACGGATTGGGATAGCGACCTGCCGATTGACATGGGGCGCGTCACAAAAGAGGACGAAGCCTACTGGGATAAATACCGCTCAACGCCCAAGGTCGTTGTTGCCTACAACGCCGTAGCCGAAAAGTGGAGCAACGCTTACGGCTGCGCAACAGCGCTGCGCACCTCGGAAAAACCGGATATGAGCAGGCTGACCCCCGCCATGACCGGTACTCAGCTTATTCACCCGAAAGAAGCGGGGCTAAACGCCGCAAAAAGCGGCGTTGATTTTGCCTCTCTTTTCCTTGCGCTCGGCATTTTCATTATCTTTTCGGCAATGTTGCTGCTCCTCGTGCCGCTTTCGGAAATGTTTTTTCAGCGCAAAGAGGAATTTTTCCTCCTCAGCGCATTGGGATTTTCAAAAAAACGGATAATCAGGCTGCTATGGACGGAATCGTTCATCACGGGTACCGGCGCTTCATTTGCCGGCGTAGCGGTTGGGCTATGCTATACGGCTTTGATACTGCTACTGTTGAACAGCTTGTGGCGTGGAGCGGTGCATACCGGCGGGTTTACTTTCTTTTCGAGCGTTGGCGCGCTAATCGGCGGGCTTGCCTCGGGAGCGGCCACAGCGCTGATTTTGCTGCGGGTTGCCATTGTGCGCGCCGTCCGTAAAACCGGTAAGCCGCTGCGCTTCAAAATTAAGCGCAGGCAAAAAGAGGCGCCCTTCAGCGTGAGCAAGCTCATCCGGGCAGACCTGTACGCTAACCGGAAAAGAGCGTGGCTGTCGTTTGTTGCGTTGGCGTCGGGCGTGCTGATTGTTTTTTCGGTTGGCCTGAATCGCCGCGGCTTTGCAGACAGCGCGCAGCTACAGCGCGGCACGGGCGGCTACTCGCTTTGGTGCGAAGGCAGCGCGCCCGTTTACCACAATATGGCTTCGCCGGAAGGACGCGAAAAGCTTGCGCTGAAAGACTTGCCAAGCGACGTAGAAATATTGCAGCTCCTGCGCTACAGCGCCGACGACGCAAGCTGCCTGAACCTGAACAAGGTAGCGCAGCCTACCGTATTGGGCGCAGATATGAAGGAGCTGAAAAAAAGCAGCCTGAAAATCAAGCAAAGTATTTATCCCAATGACGCTTCGGTTTTCGACGCAATTTGCGTCGCAAGCGATTCCGTTTACCCGGTCATGGTGGACGAAACTGTGCTTCTTTGGGGGCTACAAATGCAGCTTGGCGACGTTGTGCGGTACGAAACAAGCAAGGGCAAAACGGTTTACCTCCGCCTTGCCGCCTCCCTGCAAAACTCCATATTCCAAGGTAATTTGTTGATGGACAAAACCTTATTCTCCGAGGTGTGGAGCGAAATTACCGGCAGCGAAGTTGCGCTTTTCAAGGTAAAAGAGCAAGAGGCGAAATCGACGGCACAGCTAATCTCGCAGGCCTTGAGCGAATACGGCGTGAGAGTCATGCCTGCCTCCCAGCGGCTGAGGGAATTTAACAGCGTTACCGATACTTACCTGACCATCTTTCTCGTGCTGGGCGGCTTGGGGTTGCTTGTAGGCTTGGCAAGCTTCATCATTGTGGTGCGCAAAGACCTTGCTTCGAGGCAAGAGCAAATCCTGCTGTATAGGACGCTTGGCTTCCCCGACCGGAAGATTGCCCGCTTGCTGACGGTCGAAAATCGCATCGTGCCGATGTCGGCCACAGGCGTTGGTTTTCTCGCTTCGCTGGCCGGCGTTAGCGGTGGAGTAGGTAATGTCAGCCTCGGCATTTGGGCAACGGCGCTGATTTTGTTGCTGCTGATAATTGGAGGCGTATGGTTTTTTGTCAAAAAATCGGTGGAAAATTCAATAAAAACAAGATAATTCAAATCTTACTATGGCAAAGAAAATAGATGCTAAAATGTTTGAAAAGCAGCAAGTTCGTTCGGTTTGGGACGAAGATGGCGAAAAATGGTATTTCTCCATTGTTGATGTAGTTGGGATACTGACGGAAAGTGAAAATCCACAAGTGTATTGGCGTGTTTTGAAAAAGAGGTTGGCTGACGAGGGGAATGAAACCGTTACAAATTGTAACGGTTTGAGAATGCTCGCTCCCGACGGGAAAATGCGGCTAACAGATGTGGGTGATACTGAGCAGATTTTACGAATTATTCAATCCATTCCGAGTAAGAACGCCGAACCTTTTAAAATGTGGTTGGCAAAAGTGGGGAGCGAAAGAATTGATGAAACCATTGACCCTGAGTTGTCTATTGACCGCGCCATTCAAAATTATCGCCGTATCGGATATTCCGAAAATTGGATTAATCAGCGAATAAAATCTATTGAAGTGCGCAAAGCGCTAACAGACGAATGGGATAAAGCCGGGGTAAAGCAAGGACAAGAGTATGCTTTTTTGACAGATTTAATGACGAAGACTTGGAGCGGAATGACGACCAAGCAATACAAAGAGCATAAAAATCTGACAAAAGAAAATCTTCGCGATAATATGACTAATTTAGAGCTGATTATAAACATGTTGGCAGAGGCAACAACAACCGAGTTTTCGGCAAAAAGCAATTCGCAGAATTTAAAAGAAAGCGCGACCATTGCGCACAAAGGGGCTATCGTTGCAAAAAATGCCCGTTTGGAAATAGAGCAGCAGGGAGGAAAAGTGATAAGCTCGCAAAACGCCAAGCAACTTGGAACAAGAAAAGAACAACGTAAGCTTTTGGGTAGCGACAAAAGCAGCGAAGAATAGAATTTTTGAAGTAAATTGCTACTCATCAATATTTTACAAACCTTACAACAACAACATCTACAGACCTAACATGCAAACAAAATGAAAATACTATTTATTGTTCCCGGGTCGGGCGACCCTTTCTACTGCGGAAATTGCTTTCGCGACAATTTGCAAGCCAACGCCTTGCG
>JAIRXY010000083.1 GCA_031268055.1 Prevotellaceae bacterium
GGCAGAGCAATGGCGCAGAAGAAACCCACATCCCCCACCACAAAGGCGCAGAAGAAGCCCGGCAAGCCTAAGAAGCCCACCAAAGCCACTGCTCCCAAATCACCCGCCGGAAAGCGCCCCGGCGGTCGCCCCACCGCGTACAAAAAAGAGTACGATGAGCAGGCATTTCAGCACTGCCTGCTGGGGGCAACCGACAAGGAGCTCACAAGGCTATTTAACATTTCCGAATCAACGTTAAACAAATGGAAGCGCGACCATCCGGAGTTTTCGGAGTGCATTTCGAGCGGCAAAGAAAACGCTGACGCCCGCGTAGCCTCCGCCCTTTACTCGCGCGCCATTGGGTTTACCAAGGAGGGCTGCGAAAAGGTGTTTCAATTCAAGGGTGATATAGTGCGCGCCGAAGTCAAAGAGTACTACCCGCCCGACGTTTCTTCTGGAATATTTTGGTTAAAAAACAGGCAGCCGGGGCTGTGGCGGGATAGGCAGGCGGTTGCCCATGAGAATCCGGACGGTACGCCGCTTTTTTCCGGCTTTGGCTTTGCATTTTTACCCTTATTAGATAGCGACACTCAGGATGACAGCAGAAGCGAGCAACGGCAGGATTAACGTTAAGCAGCGCATGGCGTACAGCTTCCTGCGCGACGGCGCTACCCGCTACCTGCTGTACGGCGGGGCGGGCGGCGGCGGCAAGTCGTGGCTGGGGTGCGAGTGGCTCATGATGTGCGGATACTACCTGCCCGGCACCCGCTGGTTTGTAGGCCGAAACAACCTCAAGGATAGCCGCAACTCGGTGCTGGTTACGTGGGGTAAGGTCGCCAAGTGGCACGGCTTCACCGGCTACAAGCTGACGGAATCCGGCATACGCTTTTCCAACGGCAGCGAGGCGCTGCTGCTGGACTTGACCTACTACCCGTACAAAGACCCGATGTACGAGCGGCTGGGCTCGCTGGAGTTCACCGGCGGGTGGATTGAGGAAGCCGGAGAGGTGCACCCCCTTGCCTTTGAGGTGCTAAAGTCGCGCGCAGGGCGGCACCTGAATGTTGAGTATAAGCTGCCCATCAAGATGCTCATCACGTGCAACCCCAAAAAGGGCTGGCTTTACGAAACGTTCTACAAGCCTTACCGTGAGGGGGCGCTGCCGGAGGGCTACGCCTTTGTCCCCGCGCTGGTCACCGACAACCCGTTTCAGAGCGCAGATTACGTTAAGGGCTTGCAGAGCATTACCGATAGCAGCACCCGCGAGCGGCTGCTGCTGGGCAACTGGGAGTATGACGATGACCCCACCGCCCTGTGCCAGTACGATGCGATTTTGGAGCTTTTTAGGTCAGACCACCTGCCGGACGATGGCAGGCATTACCTCACGGCCGACGTTGCAAGAATGGGCGCAGACAAGGCAATAGTGGCCGTATGGCGCGGGTGGGTCGTAAAGGAGCTGCACGTGTTTGACAAGTCCAAAACCACCGAAATACAGGCCTGCATAAACGCCATGCGCACCAAGTACGGCATACCCGCATCGCGCTGCATAGCAGACGAGGACGGCGTAGGCGGCGGCGTGGTGGACAGCTGCCGCATTACGGGATTTGTCAACAACAGCCGCGCCCTCAACGGCGAAAACTACTACAACTTGCAGTCGCAGTGCGGGTACAGGCTGGCCGAAAAAGTCAACGGGCGCGAGCTGTACATTGAGGCCGAGCTGTCCAAAACCCACAAAGATGAGCTGATGCAGGACTTGGAGTGGCTCAAGAGCTACGAATCCGACCGCGACGGCAAGCTGCGCATCCTGCCAAAGGAAAAGATAAAGGAGGCCACAGGCCGCTCACCCGATTGGCGCGATGTGCTGCTCATGCGCATGTACTTTGAGCTGGCAGGAGGCCAGCGAGGTATAAAGTTTATAGGCTACTAACGCAGCGCAGCGCGCTGGTTGCTGCGCAGATGGCGACAGGCGCAGGGGTGAGGTGTAAACTATTTGTGTCGCTACCAACAAAAAAAAGGAGAAAAAACGGTATGACAACGCTTCAAAAGCTGCTTAGCTTCATAGAGAGCCTCGGCGTAGGGTACAAGGTATTCTACGACGAGGCGGCCGCCATGAACGTCAAAGCCGACCTGCTGCACGGCGGCGACGGCTTCATTTACATAGAGGAATGGCGCGAGGGTACCTACGTAAAGGAGAAATACTTTAGCGCAAAAACCACCCGCATACGCATGCGCTTCTGCAAGCTGTGCGCGCTGGACGGCGAGGCCACAGAGCGCGAAGCCCTGCGGG
Organism: Prevotellaceae bacterium; assembly: GCA_031268055.1. Classification (GTDB taxonomy): domain Bacteria; phylum Bacteroidota; class Bacteroidia; order Bacteroidales; family UBA932; genus JAITMY01. The sequence continues at coordinate 2,264 of JAIRXY010000083.1, forward strand.
AGCAGATAGAGGCCGAGGCGGTGCTGCCGTTCTGCAAGGCCTACAACGCCAGCGGCCTGTTTTCGCCCGTCAGCGCGTGGAGCTGGGTATCCTCCATATCGCGGTTTGACTGCAACGAGGTGTCGCTGATATTATCGTTTAACCTGAAAGAAAGTATCTGCCTGTGAAAAAAGTTGAGCGCATAGAAGATGTAAGGAAAAAGTTTTTTTCTGAAATCGGTACCGTCTCCGAGCGGCTTAGCGACCCCTCCGTGCGCGACATTACCGGCTGCGGGGTGAAGTTCGCCTGCTACCGTACCGGGGATGAGCGCACCGGCGTTGTTACCTCCATTACGTTTGACCTGCGCACGGCCAGCTGGGTGTGCTCCATCCGCGAGCTGCCCGGCGGCAAGCTCGTGCAGCGAAAGTACGGTAGCGTTGAGGTGGTGCTTTCTGCCAGCGAGGTAGCGCAGGCGGAAAGCGATGAATAGCATAAATTTTGGGGTATGGAAAAAATCAGCAAAAAAGTAGACATTGTGGGCGGCAAGCTCACCTTTTACCATCGCATAGAGCTGGGCAAAATTATTGCCTCCGGGTGCGACCCTGCACAGGCGCTAAGGGAGGTCATGCGCTGCCTGCACGGTGTGGAGGTAGACCCGAAAAAGGAAAGCGACCTCAGAGGATACGTCGCGTACTTTGAGGAAATCGTTAGGGGAATTTCCTTTTGGGTGGAGCAGGAAAAAAGGCTCAGGTACGACCCCACGCCGGAAGAGCTACAGGCGGGCATACGCCAAATGTACCGGAACATAGGGGAGTTCGGCACCCTGACGGCCATTGCGCAGGCCTACGCAAAAGACCCCGACGAGGTGCTACAGTGGGAGTATGGCAAGGTATTTGGCCTACTGATGACGGACTTTGAAAAGGCAAAGTTTCAGCAGCGGCTGCAAAGTATTCACGACAGAAAAAACAGGGTAGGCAAGTGGAGACGGAAGCGATAGGCAGCATTTTGCGCGAGGAGCTGGACGCGCTGCTGCGCGACATTATTTCCCGGCATGAGCAGGCGGGGCGAACGGGGCAGGTAGCCTCAGGGCGCACGCGCGACAGCTTTGAGGTAGCCGTTGAGGGGCTGCACGGGCGCATCATGGGCAACCGCTGGCCGGGGCCGGTACTCGAAACGGGTCGCAAGCCCGGGCGCGTGCCCTACGATTTTCAAAGCATTATCCGCGAGTGGATTGTAGCCAAGGGGCTGAGCTTTCGAGACAACGACCAGCTTAACCGGTGGGCGGCCGCCATTGCGTGGACAATCAAAAGGGAGGGCACGGAGCTTTACCGCTCCGGCGCGCGCGAGGACATATTTCAGACGGCCATAGCCGACTTTACGGACAGGCTCGCCAACAGGATAGCAATATTCTACGCGGCAGAGGTAGTAAGCAACATTTTTAACATCAACACTTAGCAGCATGGCAGCAACCATATTAGAAAGCGCACCGGCGGTGCACGCGGCGTTTAACCCAACGAGGGTTGCGCTATCAAAGGAATCCGGCGACGGCTACGCGTCCGCCGCGCTGAGGGTAGCCGCGAGCGACGGCAGCGCGGATATACGCTTTGAGCGCGACTTCATCGGCAACCGCGCAACCTTTTACATCGACGGCTTGCTCAGCAAGCTCTTTAGGGAGGGCGCTACGCCCATCGTGGACACGCGCGTAGTGGCAGATGCGCTGCTGGCGGCCAGCTACACGCTCCAAGTCCTTTCGCCCATAACGTCAAGTAGCGTAGCCAGAACAGCGCTTAACGCCGTGGTGCAGGCGGGCGAAAGCTTTGACTTTGCCCCCTACCGTGGGAAGTTCCTCACCAGGGCGCGCTACCTCCAAAAGTACGCAGGCTACCCGCTGAGCGTAGCCGCGCTATCGTTCCCCGCTTCTTCTACCTACGTCTCTTTCAACGGCGGCGCGGTGAACGGAATCACCATCAGCGCGCCGCACTTTGTGGTCAACATCCCCGACGATGCGCTGCGGGTGCTGCTATCCAAGAGCCAGCTGGCGGGCAACCTGCTGGAGGCAAACGGCGGGGAGCTCATCACCACCAACAGCGGCGAAGTAGTTGAGCTGTGGCCGCTGCTCACCGACGGCAGCATCACCCCCCTACAGGTGGTGCCCTCGTGCACGCCCAACAGCCCGCTCTACGTGAGGTGGGTAAACAAGCTTGGGGGGTACGACCACTTCATGTTTAAGCAGCGGCAAACGGTAAAGCAGGAGCTGAAGAACGTACAGCTGAGCGCGCCGTTTGTCACCGACAGCGCGGCCTTTGAGCGCAGCGAAGAGGTGTACAGCTACGAGGCGGACAACACCGTTGTTGCCGGAGCAGAGAACGTAAACCGGTACGAGTTTGACGTGCTGCGCGGCCTGCTGACCTCACCCCGCATGTGGTGGTACCGTGAGGACTTGCAGCGGTGGATACGGATTTACATTGCCAAGGGCAGCACGCAGGAGAATACGCGGCAATCCATGCAGAGCGTAGAGTTTGAGTTTGTGCTGCCGGAGCAAAACGTGCAGATTTAATAAGTACCTTACAGCCAGCCATGACAAAAGAAGAATTGTACATTGAAGACAGCAGCGGCGCGCTGCAAATTGTTGACCTGCCCAAAGGACAGGTGGCCATCAACTTCCAGCAAATTAACCTGCTGAAGCTGGAATCTTTCTACAGCAACTATTCGCAGGCCATTAAGCTGCCTAAGACCAGCCACAACAGCAGGGTGTTTGGGTATTCAGACGTATTTGATATTGATTCGGCCTTTCCAAGCAAGAAAAGCAGGTGCCGGTACTACGTGAACGGCGTAGACGTGTTAGGCCGCGCGGCAATTTTTGTCCTCAGCAGCATTTCGGAAAGCTTTGAGGGTAGCATCATCATGGAGACGGTAGATATATTTGCGCTGATGAGCGATACCAAGGTTGCCGATATGGATTTTGGGCTTAGCCTCGCAAGGAGTACCAACTCAATTGCCGTACAAGATAGCTACGATTGGTACAAGTACGCCTTTGCCGCTTTTGACCTGCACCTGCCTAATTTTCAGGAGCACATGACCATACAGTACATGCTTCCCTTTTTGAGGCTAAGCAGCGTAGTGGGGCTGATGGTTAGCAAATTCGGCTACACCCTAAGGTATGAGGGCGGCAAGGATTACTACTTTCCCATCAGCCCCAAGCGAAAGCAGCATAAAGATGCGAATGGTGATGAGAGAAATCCCGAGTACAGCTGGTCGCTCACGCGGAGAATAAAAACCGTTGGAAGTGATTCCTATGGGTGGGAAGTAGCGGTTAACCTGCCGAATAGCCTTGAAAATAGCCTAAAGTGTTTATATACGGGTAGCACCTTTGATAGTGGATACATTTACGTCTATGACGATACCTACTACAGCTACAAATACTACGAGCATGGGCTGTATCTTACCATTAAATTGGACGTTCCGGCAAAGGTAAAAGTAAACATGAAGCTTGTGGCAACGGGCTTCTCTTACACCAACGGAGACCAATACTGCCGGCAGCCCCATATTGCAATAGCAAAAAAAAGCAACGTTGCCAGCGGTGGAATTTTTTCCTATGAGAGTCTGCTCAACTCCAGCATTGACGTAATCACAGCAGCGCCAAGCGCCAACAATGTTACGCTAACTATTGAAGCAACCCGCGAGTTTGAGGTAGAGCGCAACGAAGAATACGTCATATTCGCCGTAACGCCAATACAGAGATACGGTAACTATGCTAATAAGTCCGGCATTCCGGCCGTATTCGAGGGTACGGTACAAATCTTACCATCGTTTGATGAGGACGAGGCCTCGGCAGGGGAGCAGATAGCCGTAGAAAAGAGCATGCCGTTTGACGCGTGCTCCG
>JAIRXY010000108.1 GCA_031268055.1 Prevotellaceae bacterium
CGCTTCACTTGCACGGGGTTATCCATGTTGAGCTACTACGTAGCTCCGGAGAGCAGCAGCACCCGTCCGTGTTCACCCCGTAACCCCGTGCTGCGTTTCGCTGCGCGTCACTTGCACGGGGTTATCCATGTTGAGCTACTACGTAGCTCCAAATCCATGTCAAAACCCTTTGAGGCTGTGTCACCCCTGTGTTGCTGCGGAAAAGTCCGTAGGACTTTAACTTGGATAACCCCGTGCAAGCGCAGCGCAGCGCGGGGTAAAACGCGGGGGTAAAACGCGGGGTAATGCAAGCGCCACGCTACAACCCAATCTCGGGCAACGCCTGAAACGCTGTAGAAGCATCGCATACACCGCGCCTCCCTATCTTCGCCCCCCAGATGAATCTGGGGGTTATTCACAGGAAACGCTTACAACGTTTTACTGTCGCCACACAGGAAGTGCATACCGACGTTTCTCATGCGTTTGCCCTAAGTAGAAAAAGGATTTTATTCAAAACTCAAAACTCAAAACTCAAAATTTAAAATTTAAAATCACAATGCTTTATTTTGGTAACAATGCGCTGTCCGCTTCGCGCCAGCAAGTCGACGGCAGGCTTTAGCACTAAGCCCTCGGCATCGTAATCCGTATTTTCGGCGATGGTCGATTTGAAGCCCTTTTTTACAAAGTCTACGGCCTCTTGCAGCGTTCCGTAGCCAATAATGGGCACAATGGGGATATCCAGCTGCTGCGCCAGCGCCTCGCAGTCAATGCGCTTGAGCCACCAGCTACCTATTTTGATGTCGAACAGAATAAAGCCCACGCGCTTGCGCATGTAGTTACCGCCCTTTTGGATTTTCACGCCGTAGCCCTCGCCGTAAAGCGTAACGCTGACTTCGCCCTCGCCCTGCTGCTCAAAAGCTTGCCGCATAAGCTCCGGCGTGAATTTTTCTTGCAGCATTTGCAGCAGGTGCTCCGGCATATCGGCCTTGTCTGTTCGTCCGCCAAAGAGCGTCTGCTCGCCGTTCCAGTGGACGCGGATGTTGGTACCGTCAATTTTTTCCGTCCACTCCCAGCGGTTATCCTTCAGGTATTCAAACTCAGGCTGCGACCATTCGCCGACAATCATTTGCTTGTTGCCGACCATGTCGCGCTTGTAGATCGTGTTGATTTTTTGGTAGGTTGTCATCATTTTGCAGCGTTGGTAAAAAGAATCAGCTACAAATATAGCAAAATTGAAAAAGAAACAGCGCATGCTTGCAAAAAAAGTTTTTGCAGAAAGTATTTTTAACCCATATACTTCATATCTTACACAAATTGTTCTACAAAAACATTTCAGGACTTCGCCGCTCCGGATTATATGCAATAATCAGATTGCTACCTGCATAAAATGTACTTAATTTTTACCGGACAATAGTGATTAAGAATTAGGAATATACGCACGCTACAAGCTTTATATTCGTAATTCCTAATTCGTAATTCCTAATTCCTGAAAAATTGTGTACCTTTGCGGGGTTTTTGATTTTACAACCCCAAAACAACATTCGAACATGAAAGATGCTATTGCAATTTTGACCGGTGGCGGGCCAGCGCCCGGCATGAACACCGTAGTTGGCAGCGTTGCCAAAGTTTTTTTGAACAACGGCTACCGCGTAATCGGGCTGCACGGAGGCTACAGCAGCCTGTTCCAGAAGTCGCCCCGAATTTCTGACATTGACTTTCAGTTTGCCGACGATATTTTCAACCGCGGCGGCTCGGCCATCACCATGAGCCGGTACAAGCCTACGCCGGAAGACTTTGATCAGCGCTTTAACCTCGATTTTTTTAAGCAAAACAACGTAAAGCTGCTGGTCACCGTTGGCGGAGACGATACCGCATCGACGGCCAACAGGGTAGCAAAATTTTTGTCCGACAAAAAATACCCTATTGCCAACATTCACGTCCCCAAAACGATTGACAACGACCTGCCGCTGCCCAACGGCACGCCTACCTTTGGCTACGAGTCGGCGCGCGCCGAAGGCTCCAACATTGCCACGGTGGTGTACGAAGACGCCCGCACCAGCGAAAACTGGTTTATTGTTGCCGCTATGGGACGCTCGGCGGGGCACCTTGCCTTCGGCATTGGCGCATCGTGCCACTACCCGATGATTGTGATTCCCGAAATGTTCAACAAAACCACCATCACTTGCGACAAGATTGTAAACCTTGTAATTTCGTCCATCATCAAGCGCAAGGTCATGGGCGAGGAGTACGGCGCTGCGGTTATCTCCGAGGGTGTATTTCACGAGCTGAGCAGCGAAGAAATCAAGAAGTCGGGCATTAACTTTTCGTATGACGACCACGGCCACCCCGAGCTGGGCAAGGTTTCAAAGGCGCACATTTTCTGCGAAATGATTGAAAACAGAATCAAAGAAATAAAGCTGAAGGTTAAGACGCGGCCGGTGGAGATAGGCTACGAGGTGCGCTGCGACGTGCCCATAGCGTACGACCGCCAATACTGCACGCTGCTTGGCTTTGGCGTGTACGACCTCTACAAGGCAGGGCACACCGGCTGCATGGTTTACGTAAACAACTTTGGCGACGTTGCCCCGCTCTTCCTGCGCGACCTGCAGGACGCAAAAACGGGAAAAATTCCCCCGCGCTTAGTTGACATCAACAGCCACTTTGTGCAGTCGATTATGCGCCACGTGATGCACTTTATCACTCCTGCCGACTACGAGGCTGCAAAAAAGTACGTGCCCAACCCCGAAGCCTACGATTTTAAGAAAATTTTGGAGTGGGAATAGCGCCCTACCCTGCTATTTGAGCTAAATAGCTGTGATGGAAGCGTAGTTTTCTTCATTTTACTTGTTCAATCGCCATTTTGAAGCTATCTTTGAAGTGGCGATTTTTCATTTAATTTTGGATACAAATATGAAAGCATTAACTGTCAACAATCTTGCATGCGCTGCTGCGCTATGCTTTGCTGCCATGCTCTCCTCCTGCTCGCTTGACGGCGACTATGAGCAGTTCTTTCCGCAAACAGACTTGGTTACTATACAGTACGCGCCCGACAGCAGCAGCTGGTACCTGCTGAACGATGGCGGGCTGAAGCTGTGGCCTAAAAATGCAGCGGAGGTGACGGAGAAGCTGAAGAATAATGCCCGCGCGCTCGCTGCCTTCAACGTCCTTGTTGACGAAAAGGTGCAAGGGTACGATTACGTTGTGTCGCTTATGTACATGGGGCACATTAACGTTTACGGCGTAACGCCGGTGGATAGCGCTGCGCTGCGACATGCCCCGTCGGACACGCTTAGAAACGTAGAAAACGTGTGGATTGGTAGCCGTTACCTGAATATTGACTACTACTGCTTTTACAATGTAGATACGGCAAAGCACTCCGCGAGCTTGCTGTGCGATACCACCGCCGAGCAGCGCGGCGGGAACGTAAAGCTATTCTTTAGGCACAACAGCAACGGCGATAAGGGAACAAAATCTCGGCAGAGCATCGTATCGTTTGACCTCGAAAGCCTCCGTAGCGCCGTGCAGGCAGATACCATCAGCATAGCTTTTGAGGCGGAGGCCAGCGACGGTATGTACCGGCGAGACTTCACGTACAAGTTCAAAAGTCAGGGTACGCCTTGAGCGCGTCGGCCACAACAAAGGTGCTGCCGCCCACGTAAATAAAATCGTTGGCGGCGGCATTTTTTATGGCGGCAAGCAGCGCCTGCTCCACCGTAGGGTACGCCTCGCCCTGCAAGCCCGCCGCGCGGCATTTGTTGGCCACCTCGCTGGCAGGCATGGCGCGCGCAACGGAGGCTTGCGTGAAGTAGTACCGCGCAGCGCGGGGCAGCAGCGCCACCGCGCTGCCAATATCCTTATCGGCCACCATGCCGAAGACGATGTGCAGCCGCTCGTACTTTTCGCGCGCCAGCTGCGCCATTGTTTGCTGTAGGCCGTGGACGTTGTGCGCCGTGTCGCAAATAATTTTCGGCGCGCTGCGCAGCTGCTGCCAGCGTCCCCGCAGTCCGGTAGCGGCGGCGGCCGTGCGCAAGCCATCCTCAATATTTTTTTGGGAGAGCGAAAAGACGCCGCGCTGCCGCAAGCATTCCAGCGCCGCCAGCGTTGTGCAGAGGTTGCGCTGCTGGTAGCTGCCGTGCAAGTCCAGCGCGTAGCTCGCCGCCTCGCGGCAGCTGTACCGGCGGCTTGCAAACACAAGCGGGGCGCTGCACGCTGCTGCCTTTTGCTCAAATACGTGCGCTACCTCCGGCTGGTATTCGCCCACCACAACCGGCACTTCCGGCTTGATAATGCCGGCTTTTTCGCAGGCAATTTTTTCGAGCGTATCGCCCAGCAAGTCGGTGTGGTCAAGGCCAATGTTGGTAATGACGCTCAGCGCAGGCGTAATCACGTTGGTAGAGTCCAAGCGTCCGCCCAGCCCAACCTCAACAATTGCCGCGTCAACTTTTTCCTGCACAAAAAAGTCGAAAGCCATCATCATCGTCAGCTCAAAGAACGAGGGATGAATGCGCTCCACCGCCGCCCTGTGCTTCTCAACAAATTCCGCCACCTGCTGTGCCGGAATTTCGGCGCCGTTTACCTTGATGCGCTCACGAAAATCGTTCAGGTGGGGCGAGGTGTAAAGCCCTACCCTGTACCCCGCGCTTTGCAGCGTTGCCGCCAGCATGTGCGAGGTGGAGCCTTTGCCGTTGGTGCCCCCCACGTGAACGGACGTAAAGCGGCGGTGAGGATGGCCAAAGTACTCATCCAAGAGCAGCGTATTGTCCAACCCCGGCTTGTAGGC
>JAIRXY010000270.1 GCA_031268055.1 Prevotellaceae bacterium
AGGTCTATAGTCCATGTGTCGTCAGCAGCGGCCATAGTAGCAATGCCGCTGCTTTTGCTGCTTTTGCTGCTATCCAAAGAAGACGAAAGGCTGCTGTCGTTCGCCAAAGCCCAGCCTGAAAGCGGCACGCCGGAGTCGCTTTTAAAATTTTCGGAAGGTAAAATAGCCGTTTGAGCAGCGCCAAAGTTCGCCTGCAACGTCAGGGCAAGCCCCAGAATAAAAATTTTTGTTTTCATGACCGTACTTGAATTAAGTTGATGGGCACAGCAGCAGGAAGACAGCCAATTGCGGTCACCCCATTATGCAGCTTGCATGGTCTTTTCATTACGGTTGGCTTTGCGATTTCCCTGTAGCTCAGAAAAAAAGCGAACATTACGCACGCTTGCGCGTAATATCAGGTGTTGCGTATATCGTATACGGTGTAGATGTGGTATATGGGCAGTATGTATGTATATAGTATATTGTGCGTTATATTATTGCATGCGTCAAATTTAGGTTAGATGATTAGATTTAGATTTCGGCGCTACATGTATTTATGTTAGCAGGTTTTTGAAATCTGTTAGGTTTGCTTTGGGTTTTGCACATCCTACAAATCAGCAGGTTATAGGATGTCTTGTGGTATCGGAGTTCAATCAGCAGCTGGTTGTTGGCTACCCGTAAATTAGAGAACGGACGAACGGGCAGGATAAAAATACGCATATTTTCAACACATAAGCAAAATGGAATATTAAATTGCGTGAATAATATAGCGTAATTTTGGGTTTTGAGCCGAGCAAAGCAAGCTCATGAGCTCCGAAAAAATAAATGCAGGGTGAGTAATTTTGAGTAAATCCTTTCTACCCCCTCCTTAATCCTCTGCTTTACTGTTGAATTTGAAAAAATTAACCAAACCAAGAGCAATAGGCAACCGTAGTTGGCAGAATCCTGCGTACCTTTGATGATTCTGTAGGGGAGGCGTTGCCTTGCTACTTTCGAGGACTTATACAATTTTTTTTTGTGCTTGTAAGAAAATTCATATACGCTGTTTTACTTTGCGGCGCTGCTGCCGCTGCGCTGCCGGCGGTGGCGCAGAGCCGGGCGCAGCAACCCGTGCGGAAGGTAAATGACGGCGTAAAAAGCGTGAACGACTCCGTTGCTGGCAGCCTGCAGCAGGTGAACAGGGAGCTGCAAAAATCAACGGACAAGGTCAATAAAAAGATTGACGCTGTTACATCAAAGCTGGACGAGAAGGCCGACAAGATTGACGAAAAGCTGAGCAGCGCAAGCGAAAAAATAAAGGCCGCTACCATCAAGAAAAATACGCGGGTGATGCGTACCTACCACAACGTTACGGCCTACTACAACGTTTACTTCAACGCCAACGACAGCTACAAGGAGGGCTTAAAAAAGGCGGCCAAAGAGTATCGCTTTGACTATACGCAGATACTTCCCATTTTTACCTTTGAGGAGCAAAATATCCCCACAACGGTAACCGCAGAAATGGCGCGTACGCTCGAAAAATCGGACAAGACAATCAAAAAGCACTCGCTCACCACCAAGCCCAACCTGAAAAAGGGGCAGCGGCTGACCAAAAAAGAGCAGGATTTCTACAACCGCCGCGAATTTTGCAACTCCATTGACGACGCCTACCTGCTTATCGGCAAAGCCAACATCTATCTGCACGAGTACGACCTTGCCCTGCTTGCCTTTGAGCATGTGACGGTGGAGTATCCCTACGAGCCAACGATATACGAGGCGCGGATATGGTCGGCTGTAGTGGCCGGCGCCAAGGGCGACGTGGCGCGCGAGCGGGAAATCCTGACGGCGCTTGCCGCCGATAAAAAGTTCCCAAAAAAGTACGCCGAGCTGCTCAATAGGGCGACCGCCGACTTGCTCATTCGCGAAAAAAACTACGGAGAGGCCATTCCCAAGGTAGAGCAGGCCATAAAAAATACCCGCAACAGCGTAAACCGCCTGCGCTACCGCTTCATTCTGGGGCAGCTCTACCAGCACACGGGAAATGCACCAAAGGCCATAGAGCGCTACACCTCCGTTATTCGCCGAATGCCCCCCTACGATCTTGAGTTCCACGCAAGGCTCAACAGGGCGTTTCTCTCGATAGGCCGCAAGGGTGAGAGCATGCGCAAAATGCTCATGAAGATGTCCAAGGACGAAAAAAACAAGGATTACTTGGACATGATATACTACGCCTTGGCCGAGATGGAGATGAACGCCAAGCGCACCGACTTGGCCATAACGTACTACAAGCTCTCTGCCGCCAACAGCAAAAACAACAACCCCCAGCGGCTGCTCTCCTGCCTTACGCTCGCCAAGTACTTTGAGGCGCATGGCGACTACGAGGCTGCTCAGGCCTACTACGACAGCACCGCAATGGTCATGCCCAAAACCGACCCCGAGTACGACATGGTGAGCAACAAGGCGATTAACTTGGGCAAGCTGGCCGTAAACTTGCGCATTATCAAAACCGAAGACAGCTTGCAGCGCATAGCCCGCATGAGCCAAAAAGACCGCGAAAAGTACGTCGCTACCCAAATTGCGCAGGCCAAGCACAACGAGGAGCAAAGGCAGCGCGACGAGGAAATACGCGCCGCGCGCGCCGAAGCCGCTACGGTGGCCGCCTCGACGTTTGCGCAGCCGGCAAGCGGAAAGTGGTACTTCTACAACCCGCAGCTGGTAGGGTCGGGGCTTGCCGAATTTAGAAAAAAGTGGGGGCAGCGTAAGCTGGCCGACAATTGGAGGCACGAGAGCAAGGGATTTTCTGCCGACTTTGCCATGCCGTCAGGCGGCGGCAGCGGCGGCAGCGGCGACGACGACGAAAAAGCAGGGCAGCAGAAGCTCCCACCAGACCAGACGGAAAGCTACTACTTGGCCAACGTACCGTTCACCGACTCGCTAATGGAGGCGTCGAACGCACGGGTAGTGGAGGCCATGTTCGATGCCGGCTTGGTTTATAAGGATTACATTCACGACAACCCAAACGCTATCGCCATGCTGGAGGGGCTGCTCAAGCGCTTCCCCGCCAACCGCTATCGCCTCGAAACGCTGTTCTACCTCTACGTGCTCAACAGCGAAGCCGACAACGACAAGCGCGCCGACTACTACAAAAACCTGCTCTTTACGGAGTATCCCGACGAGCTGCTTACCTTGTACGTAAAAGACCCTGCGCACGTCTCGGACAAGGAGGCGCACGAAAAAACGGCCAACCAGCTTTACAGCGCCGCCTACGATTTGTACCAGTCGGGACGCTACGACGAGGCCATTCGCCTGTCGCGGCAAGGGCTGGAGGCCTACGGAGAGCTGGGCGTAGCCGCCAACTTTAAGCTCCTGAACGTAATGGCAACAGGTGGTAACGGCAACATTGGGCAGTACATCGCAGGGCTGGCCGAGGTGGTAAAGGACTACCCCAACACCTCTGCTGCTGCTGCTGCGCAGGAGATGATGGAGCTTGTCCAGAAGCGGGAGCTGACGCTTATCAGCGAGCGCGAGGCGCCGCCAACAGAGGAGCAGGCTGTACCCAGCGTACCCTACAGCGACGACGACGGCGAAAGCTTGCTGGCGCTCATCGTAGACAAAAGCGTCAACATTAACCAGCTGAAATTTAACTTTATATCCTTTAACGCAGATATCGACGCCGATGACTTGAGCGTTAGCGACAGCAAGTTCAACAACGATTTGCTGCTGCTCTCCGTGGGGAGCTTCAAAACCATTGAAGACGCTACTGCATACTACAAGAAAATCAAGGCTTACCCTGCTATCTTTAGGGATTTGAATTTAGAGGGATATTCGCTGTTTGCCATCACGGTAAAAAATCTTGAGCTGCTTCAGCAGAGCAAGGTAATCAGCGCATACGATACATTTTTTCAGCTCAACGTTTTAAAAAACGCTGAGTAAAGAAAGTAGAAAATCATGAACATACACATACTTTGGATTGACGACGAGGTAGCTATACTTAGGCCTCACATTATATTTCTGGAAAGCAAAGGTTACACGCTCCACACTACCACCAACGGGCAAGACGCGCTGGAGCTTATTCAGAGCGGCAGCTTCGACCTTGTATTTCTCGACGAAAACATGCCCGGAATCAACGGCATTGAAACCCTGAAGCTCATCAAGGAGCTGCGCCCCATGCTGCCGGTGGTGATGATTACCAAGAGCGAGGAGGAGGACGTTATGCACAAGGCCATTGGCTCTAAGATTGCAGACTACCTCATCAAGCCGGTTAACCCCAATCAGGTGCTGATGTCCATCAAGAAGGTAATTCACCACAAGCAAATCGTATCCGACCAGTCTATGGCCGACTACCGCGTGGAGTTTGGAAAAATTGCCCAGCAGCTGAGCGAGGCAAAAACCATCGACAACTGGACGGCTATCTACCGGAAGCTGGTGGGATGGGACATAAACCTCTGCCAATCGGGTGACGAGGGCGTGCGCGAAATCCTGACCTACCAGCTCAGCGAGGTGAACAACGAGTTCTGCAAGTTCATCAGCCAGCAGTACCTTAGCTGGTTTGCCGGAGACAAAGCCCCCGAGGAGCGTCCGCTCATGTCGCACCAGCTGCTGCGGAGCAAGGTATTTCCTCACCTTGCCGACGACGCTAAGGTCGCGTTTCTCCTTATCGACAACCTCCGGTACGACCACTGGCGCATGATTGCGCCAACTGTGCAGGAATTTTTCAAGATAGAGGAGGATGAAATGTACTGTAGCATTTTGCCTACCGCCACGCAGTACGCGCGAAACGCCATTTTTGCGGGGCTTATGCCCTCCGAGATAGAGAAGCTTACGCCCGACTACTGGCTCAACGACGAAGACGACGGCGGGAAAAATCAGCACGAGGAGGAGTTCTTGCGAAGGCAAATGCAGCGCTCCGGAATAACCGCCTCACTTTTCTTTCGTAAAATGGTGGGGCTTGACGGCGGCAAGCAGATGCTCAACGAGCTGGGTAAGCTCAACTCCTGCGATTTTGCCGTGCTGGTTTACAACTTTGTGGACATGCTCTCCCATGCCCGCACCAACTCCGAGATTGTTCGCGAGCTGGCCGAAGACGAGCCTGCCTACCGCTCGCTCGTACGCTCGTGGTTTGAGCACTCCGACCTGCTGGAGCTCCTCAAGGAGCTGGCTGCCCGAAAATTTAAGGTTATACTTTCGAGCGACCACGGCACGGTGCGCGTCAGCAACCCCGTAAAAATTGTGGGCGACCGCAACACCTCCACCAACTTGAGGTACAAAACGGGAAAGTCGCTCACCTACGACGCAAAGAGCCTGTTTGAGGTGCGAAAGCCAGAGCAGGCCTACCTGCCGCGCACCAACCTGTCGAGCAGCTACGTATTTGCCCGCAACCGCGATTTTTTGGTCTACCCCAACAGCTACAACTACCACGTAAAGTACTACCGCAACACCTTTCAGCACGGGGGGATTTCGATGGAGGAGATGCTGGTGCCCGTGATAACGCTTGCGCCGATAGAGTGACAGCTGCCAATAATTTATTTCAGCGTTAGGGTTGGCTGCTACCCGATTACCCCACCCGATTGACCCTAACAGGGTTTTAAACCCTGTTAGGGTTGGCTGCTCTTTGGCAAGCGCCTCAAGGTCAACCCCGCGGCGGTGGCCGTCAACAACCCCTCGGAGGTAATGTTCATCATCCCCGGCCTCAGCGCGAACACCT
>JAIRXY010000283.1 GCA_031268055.1 Prevotellaceae bacterium
TCGTTCAACGACGGTTGGTTGTTCAAGAAGGGGCCTTTTGCCTCCGACAAGGTGCTGTTTGGAGATACCTTTGAAGGCGGCTGGAAGGCGGTGCAGCTACCCCACACGTGGAACGCCACCGACATGCAAACCGCCAAAAACGACTACTACGCCGGCGAAGCCTACTACCGCAAAACCTACACCCCCGATACGGCGCTCAAGGACAAGCGCATCTTTCTGCGCTTTGGCGGCGTAGGCTCGGTGGCCGAAGTGTACGTCAACCGCAAGTACGCCGGCGGGCACAAGGGTGCATACGCCGCCTTTGCCATCGAGATAACAGCGCTGCTAAAGCACGGTCAGGAAAATGAAATATTGGTAAAGGCCGATAACTCGCCAAGACCCGACGTGATACCCGTCAACAACACCCTCTTTGGGGTTTACGGCGGCATCTACCGGCCGGTGGAAATCATCACCACCGAGACGCTCAACGTTGCCGTTACCGACTTTGCCTCGCCGGGCGTATACATCAGCCAGCGGGAGGTTACCCGCAGCAGGGCGCTGGTGGAGGTAAAGATAAAGCTGGAGAACAAGCGACCAGCGGCGCAGAGCATCACGCTGAGAACTACCGTCTACGAGGCCAACGGAAAGGTAAAGGCGCAGCGCGAATCCACAGAAAAGGTGTTACCGCAGGGACGGCAGCTTTTTGCGCACCAGCTCTCAATCTCGCAGCCCCACCTGTGGCAGGGGCGCGAAGACCCGTACCTCTACAGGGTAGTGGTGCAGGCAATTGCGGGGAGCAAGGTGGTGGACGAGGTGGTGCAGCCGTTAGGCTTGCGGCGCTTTGAGCTGAAAACCGGCGACGGCATGTACCTCAACGGAAAGAAAACCCCCATGTACGGCGTTTGCCGGCATCAGGACGTGTGGGGCTACGGCAGCGCGCTCACAAGCGAGCAGCACAGCGCCGACCTCGACTTGATAAGGGAGATAGGCGCAACTACTATTCGGCTGGCGCACTACCAGCAGGCGGAGTACGTGTACGCCAAGTGCGACAGCATCGGCTTTATGGTCTGGGCCGAGATACCGTTCGTAAACAGGGTATCAACGCAGGAGGCCGACAACGCGCGGCTACAGCTGGTGGAGCTGGTGCGCCAAAACTACAACCACCCCTCCATCTACATCTGGGGGCTGCACAACGAGGTGTACACGCCATACCCCTACACCGTGGCGCTAACCTCGGAGCTGCACGACCTTGCCAAGAGCGAAGACCCCTACCGCTACACCGCGTCGGTGAACGGGCACAACGCCGTAAACCAACCCGCAAACCTCAACGCCGACGTGCAGGGCATCAACCACTACTTCGGCTGGTACGGCGGCGAAATAGGCGACGTCAAGCCGTGGGTGGAGAAGGTAGAGCGAGACTACCCCGAGCACAGGGTGATATTCTCCGAGTACGGCGCGGAGGCGAATATCTTCCAGCAGGAAGAAGTGGTAGGGGAGTATGGGCGATACTTTTCGCAGTTCTACCCCGAAACGTTTGCCACCAAGTTTCACGAGGTGCAGTGGGGCGTTATCGCCAAGCATCCCTACCTGCTGGCCTCCTACGTCTGGAACATGTTCGACTTTGCAACGCCTGCCTCGGCGCAGGGTGGAATTCCGGCGCGAAACATGAAGGGGCTGGTAACCTTTGACCGCAAGGTAAAAAAGGACCCTTTCTACTGGTACAAGGCCAACTGGAGCCGCGAGCCGGTGCTCTACATCGCGCAGCGGCGCGCCGACAAGCGCGTTAACCGGACAACCTCCGTTACGGTGTACTCCAACGTGGGAGCGCCTACGCTGTACGTAAACAATACGCCGATAGAAAAATATGCGCAGGGAACAACGGCGGTGCACTACGTATTTGAAAATGTGACGCTAAAGGAAGGAAAAAACACCATCGAGGTAAAAGCTACGCAGGGCGGACAAGCTTACAGCGACAACATTGCGTGGACATACTCCGCTGATATACAGGAAAATACACCTGAGCAGAAGGCAAAAAGAACGGAAGAACACGTAGGAATTAAGAATTAAGAATTAAGAATGCTAAGCAACCAATATTAGTTATGAGAGCCATTTTAATTACGCTATGCTGCCTCGTCATGCTACAGGGCAGCGCGCACGCAGCCGATTCCATCGCCCTGAAGCACGGCGCGCACCGCGCGGGCAAGCGCACCGACGCAGACATGCAGCGGTGGCGCGAGCACGGTCTGGGGCAGTTTGTCCACTGGGGGGTTTACGCTATCCCCGGAGGGCATTGGGAGGGCAAGTACTATCCGGGCGCTGCCGAGTGGATACGCTCGTGGCGCGAAATGCCAAAGAAAGCGTACGATAACCTTTACAAGCAGTTCAACCCCACCGATTTCGACGCGCGGCGCTGGGCTAAGCAGGCAAAGGATATGGGCGCAAAGTACGTGATATTTACCACCAAGCACCATGACGGCTTTTGCCTGTGGCCAAGCAAGTACACCAAGTACACCGTTGCAGGCACGCCCTACAAGAGCGACATCGTAGGGCAAATCGTAAGCGCCTACACCGCCGAAGGCATTGACGTGCACCTCTACTTTTCCATCATCGACTGGAGCCACAAAGGATACCGTTCGGCGCCGCCGCAAACACCCAAGGAGCGCGCCGCCTACGAAGAATTTAAGGCGTTCACCGCCAACCAGCTGGAGGAGCTCCTGACCGCCTACCCCGCCATCAAGGGGCTTTGGTTTGACGGGTCGTGGGATAAAGCTTGGGTAGAGCAGTCGCCGTGGGTAGATACGCTGGGGATGAAGCTCCGCGCCATGCACCCCGGCTTGATTATCGGGAGCCGCTTCCGCGCCGACGAGTACGGAAAGCGGCACTACGATACCAACGGAAACCTCATTGACGACTACGACCAGACTTGGGAGCGCGACATTCCGGAGAGCATATCTGCGCTCAAGGGCAACGACTGGGATTGCGCCATGACCATCCCCGAAAACCAGTGGGGCTACCACTCCGAGTGGAAAGGCTACGTGAAAACATCCGCCGACCTGCTGGAGATGCTGGTAAGGTGCGTTGCAATGGATGGAAACCTTGTCGTCAACTTTGGCCCCGACGGGAGAGGGAGCATACGCCCCGAGGAGGCCGCCATTGCGCGGGAGATGGGCGAGTGGATGCAGGCCAACGGAGAGGCCATTTACGGAGCTTCGCACGCGGCGCTGAAGCAGCAAGGGTGGGGATACTTCACCAAAAAAGGCGATAAGCTCTACGCCGCTGTTTTCAACCGTCCGGTGAGCAACCTTCTCAGCATTGAATTTCCGCGGGATGCCGCCCTGCCCGTCAAGGCGTACTTCCTTGCCGACGGAAAGCCGGTAGAGATAGTAGACGCAGGGCGAAATAAGCGAAACAGCAGGCTCTACAAGCTGGCCATACCGCCGGAGTACGTGGCCTCGAAGCCCTTTGTGATTGTGATAGAAACGCTGCAAAGCGCAGAGGCAGAAGAGGGCTACCAGCAGGCAAAGACGTAGGCTGATGCGAGCCAAGGGGCGCGTAGCGTCGGCAAAACCTCAACTTTTTGCCACAAAAAAAACGGAATGACAACTTAAGTCTATTCCGTTTTTTTGCGTTGAAGGGCAAAACAGGCAGAAGCTTTACCCTTCGCTCCTCCTTCCCATGCTACTTTTGGCAAAAGTGAAGCGCCAAGTCTGCGTTGAATTTCGCCGTTGAGTCGGCCTTCGGCGTTGTGTCGGCATCGGTGACCGAGCTCATATTGAACTTCGCTGTCGAATCGGCTTTCGGCGTTGTGTCGGCTGCGACGATGTTTGTTGCACAGGTTGTTGCTGTTGTTGTTTGCGTGCTCATCAGAGCAACGGCTACCGCTACCAAAGCGACAGGGAAAAAAATCTTCTTCATAATAAATAATTTTTTAGAGAATAAAATGATAAATCAATAGTTGCGTAAGCAATATGCGCCTACACCATACTATGATGCAACTCCCGTGCCGATACGCCCAAAAATCAGTAATGCTTTGATAGATAATGTATTATTGATTTTCCACATGAAATGATTTTTGTAGAAAGCGTGGAAAAGTGTAGAAAATTTCCACATTTTTTGCTCCTGTCATGCGGCAGCTTAAGCATTCCATTCCTTTGATTATGCTTCACGCAGGATAAATTTGTGAAATGTATTTTCGCTTTTGCAATCCGCAATCCGTAGAGGAAGCAAACATTCACGGTGCAGCGTCCACAGATTACACAAATTTATGCAGATTTTGTCCGCATTATTCATGCTGTTTGGCAATCCGGGGCGGATTGAATTTTGATAGCCCGGCGTGAAACGTCGGAGCTAATGAAACGCCCCCAACCTTCGCTGCTTTAATATAGCTTGGATATTTCAGCAGTGCGCACGGATTTTTTATGCAAAATCTGGTTTTTTCTCCGTAAAGAATTTTTCAAATCCTCAAAAACAATATTTCTCGAAAGAAATTTTGGTGATTCCATTTTTTAAGTTTTTTTAGCAAAATTATTCATGCAATGACGTGGGAATATCCAAATAGTTTAGCTATCTTTAAAATTTGAAAAATACCCAAGTACGGGATGGTAATTCTCTATACATGTGTTAGTTATAAGTTGTAATTTAAGCAATGCTTGATAACAGGAAGATTAAAAGCGCGCTTCTTTCGGTATTCTGCAAAGAGGGGCTTGACGAAGTAGTTCAATACCTTAGCAATAATGGCGTCAAAATATACTCAACAGGCGGAACGCTCAGCTTTATTGAAGAGCTTGGCGCGAGCGCGCAATCGGTCGAAAATCTCACCGGCTACCCCTCCATCCTTGGCGGACGCGTAAAAACCCTGCACCCAAAAGTGTTTGGCGGCATACTTGCCCGCCGCGATAACCCCGACGACAGCAAGCAGCTGGAGCAGTACGAAATTCCGGAGGTAGACTTGGTGATTGTTGACCTGTACCCGTTTGAGAAAACGCTATCTTCGGGCGCCTCCGACGCCGAAATAATCGAAAAAATAGATATTGGCGGGATTTCGCTAATCCGTGCGGCCGCAAAAAATTACAGCGACGTTGCCGTTGTTGCCTCGCGCCGCCAGTACGCCGAGCTCCTGTCCATGCTCAAGGAAAATAACGGCGGCACAACACTGGCTAACCGCAAACGCTTGGCAACGCAGGCTTTCGACGTGTCGAGCCACTACGATAGCGCTATCTTTTCTTACTTCAACCGGAGCGAGCGCATTCTTTCCTTTAAGCAAA
Organism: Prevotellaceae bacterium; assembly: GCA_031268055.1. GTDB lineage: Bacteria > Bacteroidota > Bacteroidia > Bacteroidales > UBA932 > JAITMY01. The sequence goes on from JAIRXY010000283.1 coordinate 5,244, forward strand.
GTCTGCACGGCGCTACGGTGCTACGCTACGGCGAAAACCCACACCAAAAAGCAGTATTTTACGGCAACTTTGCCAGCACATTCGAGCAGCTGCACGGCAAGGAAATCTCGTACAACAACCTGCTTGATATTGACGCTGCGGTGAGGCTCATTCGCGATTTTGACGAGCCTACGTTTGCCATTCTCAAGCACAACAACGCCTGCGGCGCGGCTTCGCGCCCAGCGCTGCTACAGGCGTGGACGGCGGCGCTGGCCGGCGATCCGGTGTCGGCATTTGGCGGCGTGCTGGTGTGCAACCGCGAGCTGGATAGCGCAACCGCCGAGGAGGTAAGCAAACTCTTCTGCGAGGTGGTGATAGCCCCCGCGTACAGCGACGAGGGGTTGGCCATTTTGAAGCAAAAGAAAAACCGCATTATCCTTGCGAGCAAGCCATTTGAGCCGCCGATGATGCAGAGCCGCACGCTGCTCAACGGCATGGTGATGCAGGAGCAAGACCTGTGGGTGGAGACGGAGAAGAACATGACCTTTGTAACAACGGCAAGGCCTACCGCCGAGCAGGTGCAGGATTTGATTTTTGCCAACAAGCTGGTGAAGCACTCCAAATCGAACGCCATCGTGCTGGCCAAAGACCGCCAGCTTGTCGCCAGCGGAGTAGGGCAAACCTCTCGCGTGGACGCGCTGCGCCACGCTATCGAGAAGGCCGCCTCGTTTGGCTTTTCGCTGCAAGGCGCGGTGATGGCCTCCGACGCATTTTTCCCCTTCCCCGACTGCGTGGAAATTGCGCATAAGGCCGGCATTGCTGCGGTTATTCATCCGGGCGGGTCGGTGAACGACCAGAAAAGCGTTGACTACTGCAACGCAAACGGCGTTGCAATGGTAACCACGGGGGTAAGGCATTTTAAGCATTAGCGCGCTATTGTGTAGTATGCAGAATTTATAAATTAGTAAATATCGTAACTCGTAGAATGGGACTTTTTTCACTCTTTACTCAGGAGTTGGCTATGGACTTAGGCACGGCCAATACCGTAATTATCCATAACGACCGCATTGTGGTTGACGAACCGTCTATTGTCGCCATTGACCAGAACAGCGGCAGGCTCATTGCCGTTGGCGATCCGGCGCGGCAAATGCACGGCAAAACGCCCGAGAACATAAAAACGGTGCGCCCGCTGCGCGACGGCGTAATTGCCGACTTCAACGCCGCCGAGCAGATGATACGCGGCATGATAAAAAAAATCAACTCCGGCAAGCACTTTCTGAGGCCGTCGCTGCGCATTGTAGTGTGCATTCCGTCGGGCAGCACGGAGGTGGAGATACGCGCCGTGCGCGACTCTGCCGAGCACGCCGGAGGTCAGGATGTGTACATGATATACGAGCCTATGGCGGCGGCGCTGGGCATTGGGATTGACGTAGAAGCGCCGGAAGGCAGCATGGTGGTTGACATAGGCGGCGGTACGGCGGAGGTTGCCGTTATTGCGCTGGGCGGCATTGTATGCAACAAGAGCGTGCGCATTGCCGGCGACGTTTTTACCTCGGACATACAGTCCTACATGCGCCACCAGCACAATATCAAAATCGGGGAGCGCACGGCAGAAGATATTAAAATCAACGTGGGGAGCGCCATTACCGAGCTGGACAATCCTCCCGCCGACTACACGGTGCGCGGGCCTAACCTGATGACGGCGCTGCCCATAGAGGTGCCCATCTCGTATCAGGAGGTGGCCTACAGCCTCGACCGCTCCATCTCAAAAATCGAGAGCGGAATTTTGGGCGTGCTGGAGCAAACCCCGCCGGAGCTGTACGCCGATGTTGTGCTCAAGGGCGTTTACCTGACCGGCGGCGGCGCGCTGCTGCGCGGCCTTGACAAGCGGCTGTCGGAAAAAATCAACATCCCGTTCCACGTGGTGGAAGACCCGCTACACGCTGTGGCCAGAGGAACGGGCATTGCGCTGAAAAATATCGGAAATTTCTCGTTCCTGATGCGGTAGCAGCCAACGGCTCAACGCTTGAAGGGCTGAAATGCTTGGAATTTTCAGGCGCCATCTGCTTTCAGATTAATTTCATTTTCAAATGGCTTAATGGGCAACCTGATAAGATTCATACTTCGCTTTCACGGCTTTATCCTTTTTCTCCTGCTGGAGGGCATTGCCGTAACGCTGCTTTCGTACAACTCCTACTATCAGCAAACGCAAATGTTTGGAGCTTTACAGGTAG
>JAIRXY010000017.1 GCA_031268055.1 Prevotellaceae bacterium
TACTTTTTTCCGGTGGAAACGCTTTGTGCTTTTATCAATAGCGGCTGTTGCATTTTTATATCCGCTTCTAACGGTTTCGGACAGAATTGTTTCTTCGGAAAGCTTCGCGAACAGAAGCAACTTACCCGTTTACTACTTAAATGAAATCGTGATTACTGTCGGCAATGCTGCTTTACCGTCGCCGCTGCTAACCGGAGAAAAAATGCTTCAGCTGGCGTTAGCGCTCTACGGCGCTGTTACCGTATTTTTGCTTGTCCGAATAATCCTACAAATATTCGCTGTGCTATTGCTTGTGCAGAAAACGCCCACCGCTTTACGAGGAAAAGTGCATGTCAAAAAAGAGCTTCAAGCGCCTTTTTCTTTCTTTGCTTGGATTGTTCTTGACCCTGAAAAATATTCCGAGAGCGAGCTGAAAGAAATTCTCTTGCACGAAGAAACCCACGTCCGTCAAGGGCATTCGCTTGACATGATTTTGTCTGAAATTCTGTGCGCGCTTTGCTGGCTTAACCCTTTCGCATGGTTGCTAAAAAAGGAAATGCGCATGAACTTGGAATATCTGGCCGACCATACCGTGCTGAACTCCGGTTGCGAGGTGAAGCATTACCAGCTCCATCTCTTACGCTTATCTTATACTAAGGCTGCAGCAACAATTACAAATAATTTCAACGTTTCACCATTAAAAAAAAGAATTGTCATGATGAATAGAAAAAAAACATCGCTGGCAAGTATATGGAAATATGCTTTGTTAGCCCCCGCCTTTGTGCTTTTGGCGTTGTTCAACGATTCGCTGAAAGCGAAAGCTCAAACTCCTGCTCTCGCAGCAGATGCTACCGGTACGGCAGCTTTTGTCAGTGGAGGCAATCCGGACGTTGCGCCTGAGGTAGAAGCAGAAAATGTTCAGCAAACGCCTCAGGAGTCCGAAAAGGCTTCGGAAAAAAAGGTTGTAAAATTTACGCCACCTCCACCACCTAAAATAGTAAAGGCCGCTAAAAATTCTGCGCAAAAAGAAGTTTTTAACGAGGCAGAAGAAATGCCTCAATTCCCCGGCGGACAAAACGCGCTGATGAAGTATCTTAGCGGAAACACTAAATATCCGGAAGCAGCTATACGGGATAGTATCCAAGGGAGGGTTATTGTTCGGTTTATTATAGACGCTACCGGTAAAATTGATAGCGTAAATATTGTGAAATCGCTGAACGCTACCTGTGACGCGGAAGCCATTCGTGTGGTTAAAGCAATGCCCACGTGGATTCCCGGAAAAAATAAAGGAGAAGCCGTGAGCGTTGCCTACACTGTCCCGATAATATATAAGTTTAAGTAGAGTAAAGCGGGAAAAAACGAAAAACGGTCATCTCGTAAAGCTCGTAGATGACCGTTTTTTTATCTTCAAGTTGATAACTCTGCTCCAAAATGATGCTATGCATTTCTACAAATACGGGGCAGGGATTGGCCATATACAAAACAAACCTCCCAAAGGTGTTTCTTCGCTAAAAAATGAAACTTTTTCGTCCAAAAATCTATAAGCAGACCTCACTCAAGCATGAAATCTCTAATAGAATTTTTCCTGATTTGACAATGGAAAAAGCTTGCGGATTTTAGGTACAACAAAAAACTAACGCTGTCAAACTATATGGAATTATTCTGGGAGTATAAACGACTTTTTCAATAGATAGAATTATAAGTTATTGTGTATAAATGATATGAGAATTTGACATTCTCCTGTTTTGGACTTTTTGGGGCTTTTTATGGGGAAAGTAGCGCTTCGGTTAAGGTGACTCAGAAAAATGTCAAATAGATTTGCGCAAATTTGTAATCAATGCACAATTTTACACCTGAAAAACATTTCATATCTCGCTCATTATTAGTGATTTATGATTCATCCTACCATCTTGCTTGCTATTTTCCCGTCGTGCAAAATGGTTTCTATGCTATCGCCTGCTGTTACGTCGTTGACGCTCTTGAGCCGTGCCCCGTTTTTTAGCGTTATGGAGTAGCCTCTTTGCAGGATTCCGGCAGGGTCTACCAGCTTCAGCTCGCTGCTTAGCCTGTCAACCATCAAGCGGCTGCGCACAATGGTTTGGGCTGCGGCCTGCGCCAACCGCTGGGGCAGGTATTTTGTTACCCGCTGTTCCTCCTGCTGCACGCGTAGCTGCGCGTGCGACGTCAGCGCAAACGAAAGCTGCTGCAGGTGGTGTTCGCAGCCTGTCAGCGTGCTGCTCCAGCTATCGGACAAGGCTTCCCACAGCTCCTCTACCTGCGCCTCCTGCTCCGCCATTTTTTCTACCAGAAACTCGGCGGCAGCGGTGGGAGTTTTCAGCATAGTATGCGCCACCATATCCACCACGCTCACATCGCGGTCGTGCCCAATGCCGGTGATGACCGGTAGCGGGAACTGCGCCACGTTGCTGGCCAGCGCATAGCTGTCGAAGCACGACAAGTCGCTCTGCGACCCGCCACCGCGAAGTATCGCCACCACGTCGAACTCGGAGGCTCGCTCATAAATCTGCTCCAGCGCGCTGACGATGTCCGGCTCGGCCTCCTTGCCCTGCATGGCGGCCTGAAACAGCGTTGTGCGAAACGTATAGCCGTAGCCATTGTGGTGCAGCTGCTGCATGAAGTCGCCGTAGCCGGCCGCGCGCTCGGAGGAGATAACGGCAATGCTTTGCGGCAGCAGCGGCAGCTCCAGCTCACGGTTCATGTCAAAAATGCCGTCGGCGTACAGCTGCTCAATGGTTTTTTTGCGCGTCAGCGCAACCTCGCCTGCTGTGTAAGCCGCGTCGATATCCAAAATATTTAGCCGCAAGCCGTAGAGCTCGTGATACTGCACCGCCACGTGCACCAGCACTTTCATGCCTTCGCCAAAGTCCATGCCCGTTTCGGAGGAAAAATACGCCTTCAGCATCCGGTAGACGTTAGCCCAGATGTTGGCGCTCACTTTTGCTTCAATCCTGTCGTTGTCGGCATTTTTTTGCACCAGCTCAAGAAAGCAGTGCCCTGCCGCCGATTCGTGCAGCTCGTTTACCTCAGCCGTTATCCAGTAGGTATCGGGCATAGCCTCCACCGTCTGCTTTATGATGAGCTGAAGCTCTTTCAGGGATATGGACGATAATGCCAAATGATTGTCGTTTAAAAGTTTATGATGCGCATACGAGTTAAGCTGAAAAAAATATCTTTTGCTTCGTCCCCTGCGGGCTTTTAGCACGGCAGCTGGGAGTTCATTCAACTTTTGCCGGTAGACTCGCAAAGGTACAATATTTTTTTTGTAAAATCCTTTTCCGTGCGCATTTCAAATTGCCAGTTTTTCATTCCGTCGTGCAGGGGCAGGGCTTTTTTTTTCGTGGGCATTTTTTTCGTGGGCTTGCGCGCACGGCTATAAACCCGGCGCCGCTACGCGGCGCGGCGCGTGGAAATGATGAATGATTCTATCATTTTTGCGCGCAGGCGTGCAAAAATGATAGAATCATTCAATAAATAGCGATATGTAATATTCTTTACCTCAGCCGGATGTTTTTCCACCTGTCTGCCAGCGTTGGCGAGGGTATTACCGTGGGTGTTTGGCTTTTGCTGTTGACCACAATGGAGCGCTGCTGCACGTTGGTTGAGATGTAGCTGCTCAGCTCGCCCAGCGTAACGCTGCCCTT
>JAIRXY010000078.1 GCA_031268055.1 Prevotellaceae bacterium
GCTAAACTACAAAGAGCATGACTACATTTTCTTTTGCGCCAAAGCCGATTTTTCGGGCTACCACTCGTTTTCCAAAACTTTTGCGCAGCACGTTAGCAACGCTACCGCCTACCAGCGCGCGCTCAACAGGATGAAAATTTTCCGCTAAGAGCAGTAAAGAAGCAGCCCGCGAGAGCAACCTCCTTGCCTAAGGCTGTCTTAAAAATCTTTTGAGAGCATTAATAAGGATCTGCTGTTAAACTCAACACTGTTTATTTTTGTAAGATTTGGTTGCTAAAAGGAACATTCTGTATATTTTTTTCGAGAAAACAGTCTTGAAAAATGGTCTTTTGAAAGAAAAATTAGTGGCAATGAAGTTGGTCAATTTTTCAAGTGCAAGGTTTTTGAGCGCTCATACCATATTTTCTTGCACTTATTATAAAAAATATCCATGCAATATATTGGTTAATAATTAATTGTGAACTTAACGGCAGGCCCTACGTAGTGGTTCAACCCCATGCGGAGTTGTGCGCAAGGCGCGCCGACCGTCCTTACCCCGTGCTGCGCACGGGGTTATCCACATTAAAGCCCTACGGGCTTTTCCGCAGCAACATTATTCGCTGTATATTATTGCCTACTCTACTTTTACACAATAGGTTGATAGCATTGGGCATTGCTGCGTCTCTACAGCGTAACCGTCTATCTCTGCGGATTACGGGGGAGGTGCAATACAACCATATAATTCACAAAAATTATCCCCTCGTATGGAGCGCAATTTATTTGTAAATTTCTAATACTTAACACATTGCGTAATTCTATGAATTTTCCGCCGTGCGGAGCAAGTCATTCACCGTTTTCACGGGGTTGAAGGTGGTGAGAGGCACCTCCACAAACACCGTAATCCAGCCGCTCATAGCGCCATTCCAGAGGCCGGGCAGCTCTTGCGCTTTAAGCGCTTTGCCGTCCTTGCTCTTTGACGAGATAAATCCGGTGGCGGGATCGCGAAATTTTTTCAGGTCAAACTTGTTGCCCTTGTAGTCGATAAACGAGCAAACCAAGTACACGGGGTTGAAGTGCGTTGCGCTGCCAAATATGGCTTTAACCTCCGCGCTGCTCAAGTCGAACTGAGAGCTCTCTGCTATTTGCGGCGAGGCCGAACCGTCAGGGTTGACGGCTATAAAGGGGCCGCCGCCCGGCTCGCCAACGTTCTTTACCATCCCGCAAACGCGAATGGGGCAGTGCAGCTTTGCGCGCAGGTAGCCAAGCCTGTCGCTCTCCCACCCTTTCGGGAAAATGAACGAAAGGTCGTTTTCAAAAAACGATTGTACCTCCAGCAGCAAGCTCTCGTCCGGATGCTCCTCAAGCGCGTTGAGGTAGCCAAATACCCTGTCGCGCAGCTGTAGCAGCAGGCCGGCCAGCGCTTTCTTGTAGCGCACCGTGTCGGGCTTGAGGGAGTCGGGCGCTACGTTGTCTACGTTTTTTATAAACACCACGTCGGCGCGCTGCTCGTTCAAATTTTCGATGAGCGCGCCGTGCCCGCCCGGGCGTAGCAGGATACTCCCGTCGGCGTTGCGGAAGGGAGCGTTATGAACGTCCACCGCGATAGTATCGGTGCTTTTTTTCTGCTCCGAAAAAGAAATATCGTACGATACCTCATACTTGCTTTCGTAGCCAGCCTTGACCTCTTGCAGCAGCTTTTCGAACAGCGCGCGGTGCTCCGGCGATACGGTGAAGTGTAGCCGCGCCACGCCGCGCCTGTCCTTTGCGTAAAGCGCTGCCTCAACCAGATGCTCCTCCACCGCCGTGCGCGCGCCGCTGGGGTAGCGGTGGAACTTGAGCAAGGCCTTGGGCAGCAAGCCGTAGCCCATTCCGTTGCTGCCCAAAAGCGTTTGCAGCGTTGCCAGCTGCGTTTTTGCGTCGGTAGCGCCGTCGCACGAGATGTTTTGCTTGGCAAGCAAGGCCTTCAGCTCGTCGTAAAACGCAAAATCCCGAAGCCTGTCGAAAAATTCTTTGACGGGCTTCATTGCCTTGCTTTCAAAGTCCGGCGCCTCTCCTCTTGCCAAAATCTCCTCAGCCTCAAACAGCGACTTGAACATGCGCGACGCTGCTCCCGAAGCCGGCGTAAATTTGAGAAGCGTTCCGTCGAAGCGGTCGAACGCCGCCACCAAATCGTCGATTTTCTTTTCGTCAAACGTCAAGATACCCTTGCTTAGGGTGGCAGGGCGTATTACCGTTAAAAACGGAAATCCTTTTTTGAAATTCTCTACTTGCTGTTCGGCATCGCTCTGCGAAATGCCCAGCGCTTGCAGCTGCGCTATATCTCTTTGGGAAAACATAATATAGGATATTTTTTAATTTTATAAAAAAACAATTTGCTTCTGTTTTCGTGCTGCCTTTTTTGTAGCTCGGCAACTCTTGAGCCGAAATGCGGGGGAGAGCGTCGCCCAACCCTTTTCAAAAGCCGTTTCGCTGTAGGATTTTCTCGCTACTCCGCACCGATTTTTTGAGCCACGCCAGCAGCAGCTCATCCTTTTCCTGGCTGTTCAGCTGCCATGCAATATTTTGCAGCCTCAGCTTTTGCGACAGCAGGTGCAGCACAACTGCCGCGCACACCGACAGGTTGAGGCTCTCGACAAAGCCACGCATGGGCACCGTTACAAGCTCGTCGGCGGCGCTCATTGCAGCGCTGGAAAGCCCCGTATACTCTGCGCCAAACATCAGCGCCACTTTTCCCTTTTTCAGGTCGAGCTCGTCAACGGGGATGCTGCCCTCGTGCGGCGTGGTTGCCACCAATCGATAGCCGCTTTTGCGCAGGTTGGCAATGGCCGCCGACACAGGCTCTTTGTGCTGCTTGCCGTAGCGGTGCAGGGTGAGCCACTTCTCGCTGCCCAGCGCAACATCGTGGTAGAGCGCGAAGCGGTTGCGCTGCTCCACAACGTGCACATCCTGCACGCCAAAGGCATCGCATGACCGCAGCACGGCGCTTGCGTTTTGGGGCTGGAAAATATCCTCAAGGCACACCGTGACGTAGCGTGTACGCTCGGCCAACACCCGTTGCAGCTGCTCCACGCGCGCTTCGGTGGCGCAAGCCGCAAGGATGGCTATTGCTTGCTGCAGGTTGCTCATTTACGGAGTTTAGTTTTTTTTAATAAAAAAAGGGAAATCTCCCGATTTCCCTTTTCCTCAAAAGGTTAAAACCTTATTCTCTCTAAAAAGAGAGCTCGCTGCCGGCCTTAAATTTGGCCACTTTTTTTGCCTTAATTTTGATAGGCTCGCCAGTGCGCGGATTACGTCCGGTGCGTGCGCTACGTTGCGAAATACTGAAAGTTCCAAATCCAACAAGAACAATCTTGTCATTTTTCTTTAGAGTTTTCGCAACAACTTCGGTGAAAGCGTCCAATGCACGCTTTGCGTCGACTTTCGTTAATCCTGCCTTGTCAGCAATTGCATCAACTAATTGAGCTTTGTTCATAATATTTACTTTTTAGAAGTTTAAAAAAGTGATTAAAAGTTGTATACAAAAGTATATGGGTTTATTTGAACTTCCAAATTTTTCCGGCTTTTTTTTCCGGCATTTCCGCTACTTTTTCAGGGTTTCTCATCATAAAATGGCATAATATGCTGTTTGTTAATTAGTTATGGGCATATTTTCAGAACGAAAAAATATCAACATTTTTCTGATTTTCTGTTGATATTGTTAGGGTTGGCTGTTTTTTGGAGGGTAAAAACACGTCCGATTTCACGTTTTGGACGTTATTTGGTCATCACCACGTGCTTTGCTCTACTTTTGGATGTTACCTCCAGCTACGCTGCTTTCCCTCCCTGTGCGCTCGGCTTGGGGAGGGGCTTTGCTGCATACCCCCGGTGTTCGGTGTGGCATACCAGCCGCGGCTAACTCCGGCAGCAGCCATTTTTTCGCCCTGCACAACGCCTCCAAAGGTCGGGTAGGTTAACACCCGCGCATCGCCGACTTGACGGCCCATGCCCTGCTGATGCGCTGCTTCGTCAAAAATATTGGGCCTTTGCGCCGCCACGTTCCGTATCCGGCCGCAAGCATCATGGGCTTGCCGCCTGATATGCCCACGTGCACTACCGAGCGAAAAGCGTCAACCCAGAGCGTCGCCGCTGCCGCAATATCCTTGTTTTTTCGGTGATTTTTACGTAGCCATCCCGAAGGATAAGCTCCTGCCTGAACAGGCCATTTTTGAAAGGATTTGGGGAAAAGTCAGCCTTACCCGCCCAGCTTGAGAAAGACGTTATTCTCGCCGAACGCTCGGCTGCAAAGCGTGCCTGCATGGGCGCTGATAGCGGAGAGGCATAGCAGCGAATAATATGCAGGTTTTTTTTTTGTGCGCGTTATTACATCTCTATTTGTACTGTGCCGTCTACGTTTGCTTTTATGATACCCCGCTTGCTGCTGCGAACAAAGCTGAGAATAGCGTCACGCTCCGGACAGGCAGGCAGCTTGTCTATTTCCTCGCACGCCTGCGTTACGTTGAGCTTGCTCTGGTACAGTATGCGGTACACATCGTGTATTTTTTCCATCTGTGCGGCCGTATATCCTCTGCGGCGCAAACCGATTACGTTAACTCCGCCGTACGCCAAAGGCTCGTGGCCAACAAGCACGTAGGGCGGTATATCTTTACCAATCTTTGCGCCGCCCGAAATCATGGCGTGCTCGCCGACGCGCACAAACTGGTGCGCCAGGGCACCTCCGCCCAAAATAGCCCAGTCGCCAACCTCCACCTCGCCGGCCAGCCCTACGTATCCGGCCATAATAACGTTGCTGCCTATGCAGCAATCGTGCGCTATGTGCACGTACGACATGATGAGGGTGTTGCTGCCTACTACCGTGCGCAGCTTGCCGCTGGCAGCCGTGCCGCGGTTTACGGTCACGTACTCGCGGATGGTGGTGTTGTCGCCTATTTCGGCGGTAGAAAGTTCACCCTTGAACTTCAAGTCCTGCGGCTCGCCGCCAATTACGGCGCACGGGTATATTTTACAGTTTTTTCCTATGCGCGTGCCGTTCATTAGGACAACGTTGGCGCCTATCCACGTGCCATCGCCAACCACCACGTCCTTGTGAATGGTTGCAAAAGGCTCTATCACTACATTTGCGCCTATCTGGGCTTTGGGGTGAACGTTATTCATGGTATGATTTGGGGGTGTCAAAATTCAAACTCTCATCTATTTTTTGTTATTTGCGCCAGCAGGTCGCTTTCGGTTACCAGCGTGCTTCCGACAAACGCCTGCGCCAGCATGTGCACCAGCCCGCGCCGGATAGGTTCTACCAGCTTGAGGTGAAAGAGGAGCGTATCGCCGGGCACCACCATTTTTTTGAACTTCGTGTCGCCTATTCTCAAAAAATAGGTGCTGTAATGCTCTGGGTCGGGTACGGTGCTAAGCGCCAAAATACCGCCGCACTGCGCCATTGCCTCTACAATGAGCACGCCGGGCATAACCGGCTCGTCGGGGAAGTGGCCTACAAAGAACGGCTCGTTTATCGTCACGCACTTTACGCCTACTACCGACTCTGCATCCATGCGGATAATCTTATCCACCAGCAGGAACGGCGGTCGGTGCGGCAGCACTTTCTTTATCTGGATGGTGTTGTAGAGCGGAGGCTCGTTAGGGTCGTACTTGGGGGCAAGGGGCCTGCTGCTTTGCTTTTTGACAACCTTGCGAAGTTCCTTGGCAAAGCTGGTGTTGATTTGGTGCCCGGGGCGCGCTGCAACAATTTTTCCCTTAATGGGCTTGCCCAGCAGCATGAGGTCGCCCAGCAGGTCGAGCAGCTTGTGTCGCGCCGGCTCGTTGGCAAAGCGCAGCTCGAGGTTGTTGAGGTAGCCCTCCGGCAGGCGCGCTATGCTTGGCTTGTTGAACAGGTGCGCTACGCGGTCAACATCGCTCTGCGTTACCTCCTGCTCAACTATTACGATAGCGTTGTCTACGTCGCCGCCTTTTATGAGGTTGTTTTGGCGCAAAAATTCAAGCTCGTGGAAGAATACAAACGTTCGGCAGGGCGCTATCTCCGTGGGGACTTCGTCCACCGAGCTGATGCCGGCGTACTGGTACCTCAGCACCTTAGAGCCAAAGTCAATGTTGACGTTTACGCTAAAGTGGTCGTCGGGGTAGAGCGTGATTTCCGCGTTCTTGTTTTCGTCGCGCAGCACGATTTTTTCCGTCACCTCAAAGTATGCGCGCGGCTCGGGTTGCTCCTGCACGAGGGGCTTCATTTTTTCTACGTAGGCAAGGGCGCTGCCGTCCATGATGGGGGCTTCGGGCGCGTTGAGGCGTATCAGGGCGTTGTCGATACCCAAGCCAAAGAGCGCCGCCATAATGTGCTCTATGGTGCTTACTTTTACGCCGTCGTGCTCAATGGTGGTGCCCCGCGAGGTGTCGGTAACGTAGTCGGCAACGGCGTTGATCACGGGTTGGCCTTCCATATCTACTCGCTGAAATTTTACGCCGTGGTTAGCCGCCGCCGGACAAACAACCATCTCCACCAGCAGGCCTGTATGCAACCCTTTCCCATTAAAAGTAACTTCCTCTTTTATAGTACGTTGGTTAATTTGCATGTGGTTAAATTAGTATAAAACGGAAACAAAGGTAATAAAAATATTAAAATCACCAAAAGTAGTCCAACAAAGTATTAATATTCAACTATTTATGTTTTAGTTCGTTGAGCTCTTGCTCCAGCTGGAGCACTTTTTTCTGCAAGTCCGGCAGATTTTTAAATACTACGTGGCTTCGGCGGTACATGCCTATCGGCATGTTTGGGAAGCCCATGTGCGTTTCGCCGTCTTTGATGTTGCTGGACACGCCAGCCCTTGCCGTAAGCGACACGTTGTTGCCTACGGTGAGGTGGCCAATGATGCCCGACTGCCCGCCAAACATGCAACCCTCGCCAACTTTGCTCGACCCTGCTATTCCCGTAAGGGCTGCCATCACGGTGTTTTTCCCTATCTCCACGTTGTGGGCTATGTGCACCAAGTTGTCCAGCTTCACGCCGCTGTGGATGATGGTAGAGCCCATAGTGGAGCGGTCTATGCAGGTATTTGCGCCAAGCTCTACGTCATCTTCTATAACCACGTTGCCTATTTGCGGGATTTTTTTGTACTGCTTATGCTCGTCCGGGGCAAAGCCGAAGCCGTCGGAGCCAACCACCGCGCCGGCGTGCAGGATGCAGTTGTTCCCCACGTGGCAGCCTGCGTATACGGTAACGCCCGGGTACAAGATGCAGTTGTCGCCAATGGTAGCGTTGTTGCCGATGTATACGCGCGGAAAAATCTTCACGTTGTTGCCCACCTTAGCGCCCTTGGCGATGTAGGCAAACGCGCCGATGTAGCATTTTTTGCCCACCTTGGCGCGCCACGAAACGTACGTTGGGAGCTCCCGTCCGGTTTTTTGCGTCACGCTCAGCGTGGCGTAAACGTCCAGCAGCGTTGCTATGCCGCGGTACGCGTCGTCCACCCACACGATGGTGTAGGGTACAGGCTGGCGCAGCTTGAATGTTTTGTTGGCAACAACAATGCTGGCGCCGGTTTTGTACAAGTATTCCTCGTACTTGGGATTTGCCAGAAAGCAAAGCGCACCTTGCGTACCTTGCTCTATTCGGGCAAATCCCGATATCTTTACGTCGGGGTCGCCCTCCACTTCGCCGCTAAGGTGTGCGGCGACTTCGCGTGCTGAAAGTTCCATGTTTTTTTTTGATTTCAGATTATCTAAATTCCTAACATAAGCTATTCTTTTATCTTCACTATTCTTACTGCTTTTCAAAGCGCATAGAGCAGTTTATTCAAAATTCAAAATTCAAAATTTTCTCCCCACCTCTTTCGGGTAGCACAAAAAGTGCTTTGTAGTTTCTTGTCGGAATGCCGTAGCGTTGAGCATATCCGAGGCCTCGTAAATGTCGCGCAGCTCGCCGGAGTGCTGCAAAAATTTTATGGGGTCTCCGTTGGGGCTGTAGGCGCGGTTGATGAGCACGTTTGCCTGCGTAAAGTAGGCCGCCTCATCCTTGCTGACCTCCAGCATCTGCGCCGTTTTTTGCTGAAGCTCGTCAATTTGCGCGCGCGCAAATTCTTCGCTTCTTATTTCGACCTTGGGCAGCTTACGCGCCGTAAGCATTTGGCAGAGCAGGCTCAGCGTTCTGTCGGGGTTGGCGCACCACGACTTTACGGCGCAATCCACATCGCTGTCGGTAAGCCCAACGAAGCAGCGCAGCGCATGGCGGTCGCCTATGCCGGCGGCGTCAAAGTCCTGCTTTAAGAAGAACAGCAGCGCCTCGTCAGCCGTCAGCGGCTTGCCCTGCTGCACCAGCATTTTTGCGCGGGCAAAAATGTTCACCAGCAGCTGCTCGGCGGCTATCACCGTTTTGTGCAGGTACACCTGCCAATACATGAGGCGGCGCGCAATCAGGAATTTCTCAACGGAGTGTATTCCCTTTGCCTCCACCACCAGCTCGTCGTTCACCACCTCCAGCATTTTTATAATGCGCTCTATGCCGATAGCGCCTTCTGCTACGCCCGAGAAGTAGCTGTCGCGGCACAGGTAGTCGAGCCTGTCCACGTCGAGCTGGCTCGACACCAGCTGGTGCAGGAAGTTTTTCGGGTAGCTGTTGCCAAAGATAGCCAACGTAAGGTCAAGCTGTCCGCCCATTTCGCGGTTGAGGTCGCGCATCATGGCGGCCGAAATATCCTCGTGCGCCACCTTCCCCACAATGCTAAACTCCAGCGCGTGGCTGAACGGCCCGTGGCCAATGTCGTGCAGCAGCATGGCGCACTCGGCTGCCTCGGCCTCGTCGTGGCTAATGTCGTGCCCCTTGTAGCGCAGCACCTCCACCGCCTGCCCCATGAGGTGCATTGCTCCCAGCGCGTGCTGAAAGCGCGTGTGGCAAGCGCCCGGGTATACCAAATGCGTCAACCCAAGCTGCTTTATGCTGCGCAGCCGCTGAAAGTAGGGATGCTCGATAAGCTCGTATGCCAAAGGGTTGCGAATGCTGATAAACCCATGAACAGGGTCGTTGACTATTTTTTGCTTTTTCATTTTAAAATACAAAGATAGAAAAATTAACGTTTTATGGTACCAATTCTGCCCTGCACGGCATTTATTTTTCATAAGTTTGTAGAAAAGATTGAGGTAAAAATGCTAATAGCAAGCAGCTCCGTTAGGGGTTACAACTTTATGCACATGCAACTTGTGAAGAAATTTTTTCTGCCGGCGCTGCTTTTTCTGCTGCTGCCCTCGGCGGGCGCTTTTGCGCAGATGGGAGCCATATCTCCCGATTACAGCGATACCACCAAGTATTGGGCGCTGACGCCTTCTCCAACGGATACCACCGCCTACCGTCCGTTGAGCAGCAGGCAGGACACTGTTTTTGTTTTTTTCAACCACCCCGGAAAGCTCACGGCGGCGCAACCGCAGGGACGGGCGGCGCGCTTTACGTGGCAAAAGCTGGATACAGCCTCGCTAACGTTCCAAACCATTTGGGTAGACACGGTAAATGCTGTGCGAACGGAGCCGGACTTTTTTACCTTTGCGGAGCGCGACAGCAGCAAGTGCGACAGCTTTCCCCAGCAAGCCATCTATACCGTCGACCGCAGCGCCTCCGAGCTGCCCGACAGCGTTGGCTTTGGCTGCTACCGCGTGATTACCGACACGCTGCAAACGCTGTACGACACGGTACGCTGCGATTCGTTTTACCGAGTATACAAGGCTGCTGACGGCTCGGACAGCGGGGTGTACATTACGAATGTGAACATTCTAATAGCAAAAAACGTGCAGCTTGTTGCCGCCGACACCTTCCGCGCGTGGGTTTTTGTTGACAGCTTTCGTATCGACAGCATTGCAATTATCTCGCACGACTGCGACATCCTCAACCTGCAAGCCATTTTTTACCCCGCAAGCGAAGGCTACTACTCGTACTCCTACATCGACCTGTGGCGAACGCCGCGCAAGGAAATGCGCCTTTACCCCGACTGCTACGACTGCTACATCAAAAGCGTAGCGTGGACAACTACCCCCGACGACATCCATAAAGGCGCAAGCGTAGACGCCGACGATACGTGGAAGCGCTCCTACATGGCCTACATCCCGACCCCGTTTTACGACGCCAAGTACAAGGTAGTTGTCGAGAACCACTTTGGCGCAAAAGATACGCTGGAAACCGACGTTATCAAAGCAAAGTCGGTTTACGCGCAGATGAAGCTGTACGTAGAGAAATCGGATAATAGCGGCATAAAAAAGTGGGAGGAGAAAACGAACGGGGAGGAGCCGGAGCAATCGCTCGCCAACGTATACTTGGCCAATACCTCCATAAACGCCAAAGACTCGACGTTCACGTGGATGCTTTTTGCCAACGTGTACGAGCAGGAGGACACCTCTGTCACGCCGCCGCTGCTGTGGCCGGAAATTGTCACCACCGACTCTGCCGAGGCGGTCCACCCGCCGGAGCCGTACAAGCCGGGCAGGTACCACATAGCGCTGCTGGTGGTCAACCGGCACGGCTGCACCGACGGCGATACCATAACGCTGGAGGTGGAGGAATTTCTTATTGAGCCGGACGCCGTCCCGCCCCTCTTTACGCCCAACGGCGACGGCAAAAACGACACATACCGCCTCAAAGACCCCGAAAACAAGGTGCACTCGGTGGAGTCAATAGAGGTCAGCATTTTTAACCGCTACGGGCAGCTTGTCTTCCTTGGCCGCGACGTGCTCTTTGCGTGGGACGGCAAGCTGCGCGGCACCAACAGCCTTGCCCCCGACGGCGTTTACTTCTACGTCATCAAGGCACAAGGCTATAGCAAGCAGCGAAAAAAAATCAAGCAAACGCTCAAGGGAAATGTTCACCTACTTGGCGGCAGGTAGCTCAACAAAATTTAAAAGTGTATCACCCTTCGCCTGCTTGCCTCCTGCACAACGAGGCGCCGGATTTGCTCAAGAACGGAGTTCAGCTCCTTGATAAAAGCGACGCTTGAGGTGATGCCTATCATCCACAAATTTTCCAGCTGGTTTACAATGGCGTTGTAGTACCTGTCGGTTGCAGCGCGGGATTTCCGCATTTGCAGCGCTATCTTTTCAACAACCTCACTGTTGCGCTCAATCATTAGCGCGGCAAACACGGCATTTTCCTGTAGCAGCTTGTCGCGCCATTCGCCCATTCCAAGCTGCGCAATGGCCTGCGTAGCGACAGTTTGTTGCAGCACGTTCTTCAGATTATCGCTGGCTGTGGCTTCGTCGTCGAAGGTTGCCTTTTCCTCGTTCTCGTGACGCTTCAGAATGTCGTAAAGCAGGTGCGCAGCCTCCCTGTAGCGATGGTCAAAGTGGTTTTTTGCTACTTTGACGGAGCCTGTAAAGCCGCGAAAAATGGCGCTGCGCACGTGGTCTTGCTCCGTAATCCTTAGGGCGAGGTCGTTCCTGTTGACAAGGTCAAACGTCTCCAGCTCTTTATTCAGCGCACTCTTGTAGAGGTCGTACAGCGGCTTGACCCCCAAAGCCTGCGGATTGTGCTTTACGAAAATAACGTTCAGGTCTTCGCCTGCATGCGTATGCGCTTCGTTCCTCAGCGTATGCAAATCAACTCGGGTAATGATTTCTTTCATATTTTCTTCTTCTTTTTCTTTTTAAAATAGCCATATTAATTAAATGTTCCATAAAACTTTCAACCAATGACGCTGTAATTTGTTGTTGATTAATATTATAATGCAAATACAGCTGTAATTTTCGGGGAGATATTGTATCCATTTCAAAATTCGAAAGAAAAGTTCGACCCAAAAAATTTTGGAACGAGAAATAGTTGTTTTTTTGTGAAAAATCTGCTATATTCAACGCGCGCGCGATAAATAGGTGTGTGTGTGTGTGTGTGTGTGTGTGTGTGTGTGTGTGTGTGTGTGTGTGTGTGTGTGTGTGTGTGTGTGTGTGTGTGTGTGTGTGTGTGTGTGTGTGTGTGTGTGTGTGTGT
>JAIRXY010000087.1 GCA_031268055.1 Prevotellaceae bacterium
ATTTGAATGAAATCCTGCCCATCCTCAAATCCTGTAAATCCTGATTCAGACAAAGGGTGGTGGGGCGTTCCGTTGTCCCGACGTTTCACGTCGGGCTACCAATATTTCACCCGCTCCGGGTTGCCAGCCAGCGTGAATAATGCGGACAAATGGTGGCGCAAGCCAATTTAAAATTCAAAATTCAAAATTTCTTTCAACCCGCTCCAGATTATCTCGCTGGTGCAGGTTTGTAGCCCGTGTCGTTTTATCATATTGCTTGACGCTTGGCGCAGGCTGTGAGTATGCTCCAATGAAATATAAGATAATCAGTCGATTATATACAATGTTGGCAAAAACTCAAAAATTATCCGGCCAGACAAAAAAATACCACATTAATGGTATTTTTTTATCTGACAATTAGCCCTACTTTTGCAAAAAATAATTGTTATACAACTATGGCTAAGATTGCAGAAAGACTTACAGAGCTGATTGGCAATACGCCGCTTCTTGAGCTGGGCAAAATTGCGAGCATCAGCAAGGCAAACGCCCGGATTCTGGCAAAGTTGGAGTACCTGAATCCGGCGCGGAGCGTCAAAGACCGGATTGGCTTGGCGCTGATAGAGGACGCCGAGGCAAGCGGCCTCCTCACCCCGCACAGCATTATCATTGAGCCTACCAGCGGAAATACCGGCATTGCTTTGGCTTTTATTGCAGCAGCCAAAGGGTACAAGCTGATACTTACCATGCCCGACACGATGAGCGTTGAGCGCCGTAGCCTGCTGAGAGCGTTAGGCGCGGAGCTTGTCCTCACGCCCGGCTTTGAGGGAATGGGCGGCGCTATTCGCAAGGCGGAAGAGTTGCAAAAGCAGCGCCCCGACTCGTTCATACCTCAACAATTTCAGAATCCATCCAACCCGCAAATCCACCGAACCACAACGGCGGAGGAAATTTGGAGGGATACCGACGGAAGTATTGATATTTTTGTTTCGGCGGTGGGCACCGGCGGAACAATTACCGGCAGCGGAGAAGTCCTCAAAAAGTACAATCCCGGCATCAAGGTGGTAGCGGTTGAGCCTTTCGATTCGCCGGTGTTGTCGGGCGGAAAACCCGGCCCGCACAAGATACAGGGAATTGGCGCAGGATTTATCCCAAAGGTATTTAACCCCAAAATCGTAGATGAAATATTCAAGGTGAAGAATGAAGAAGCGTTTGAAACAAGCCGGCTCTTAGCCCGCGAGGAGGGGCTTTTGGTTGGAGCTTCCTCTGGGGCGGCTTCCTACGCCGCAATACAACTTGCAAAGAGGGTAGAAAATAGGGGGAAAACGATTGTAGCTATTCTGCCGGATACGGGCGAACGTTACCTCTCGACGCCTTTATACAACTTTGATTAGCAGTAAATTGTTAACATTTAAAATTACAGCAAACAGGCATGGGAAAAATAACGGTAAACGGAAAGGAGCAGGACTTGAGCGCTCCGACAACGCTTGCAGCGTTGATTGCGCAGAACAACATCGCGCAGCCCGACATGGTTTCGGTGCAGCTCAACGAGGAGTTTGTAAATAGGGAGGACTACGCGACCACCACGCTAAAGGATGGTGATGAAGTTGACTTTTTGTACTTTATGGGAGGAGGAGGCCTGCAATGAACTTTACCGAAGACCAGATAAACAGGTACAGCCGGCATATTCTGCTTCAGGACGTAGGGGTAGAAGGTCAGGAAAAAATCAGCAGCGGGAAGGTGCTGGTGGTGGGCGCAGGAGGGTTAGGCGCTCCGGTTGCCCTCTACTTGGCAGCCGCCGGCGTGGGTACCATTGGCGTCATCGACGGCGACGTTGTGGATTTGAGCAACCTCCAGCGGCAGATTATCCACTTCACGGCAGACGTAGGAAAACCTAAGGTCATCTCCGCCAAGGAAAAAATCAACCGCTTAAACCCTGATGTTCGGGTTGTTACCTACCAAGCGCTCCTTACGTCGGAGAATGCGCAGGAAATTATCAAGGACTACGATTTTGTGGTGGACGGCACCGACAACTTTCCCGTGAAATTCCTGATTAACGACGCTTGCGTCCTTGCCGGAAAGCCATTTTCGCACGGAGGCATCCTGCGCTTTGAAGGTCAAACGCTGACGTACCTGCCGGAGGCGCCCTGCTACCGCTGCCTGTTTCACTCCCCTCCCCCGCCAAACGCCGTTCCTACCTGCTCGCAAGCCGGCGTGCTGGGCGCTATTGCGGGTATGCTGGGGACAATTCAGGCGGCGGAAGCCCTGAAATACCTAACGGGGGTGGGCGAGCTGCTAACCGGCAAGTTGCTTACGTTCAACGCAAAAACTATGAACTTTCGGACTATTAAGACGAAGCGCTCGGAGAAGTGCCCGGTTTGCGGAAAAAATCCCACAATAACAAAGTTAATTGATTATGAACAAGCGGTTTGTGATATATCCGACCGCAAAAAACGCTAAAAAAAATGGCAGACAATAACCAAGCAAAAAAGCTATCCATCATCGCTTTCAGCGGTGATTTTGACAAGCTCACGGCCGTTTTCACGCTGGCTACGGGGGCGGCAGCCGTGGGATACGAGGTAAATCTTTTCTTCACGTTCTGGGGGCTGGACGCCATCAAAATCAAGCAGGGGCGCTCTCCTGTGGGCAAGGGATTTTTGCCTAAGGTGTTCGGTATTATGATGGGCGGCCTGAAAGCGTCGCCGGTGAGCAGGCTTAACTTTTTTGGCATTAGCCCCAAAATTTTTCGCCACCTGATGCGAAAAAACAGCGTGGCCACCTTAGAAGAGCTGGTGGAGGCCGCCAAGCAGCTGAATATTAACTTCTACGCCTGCGAGATGGCTATGCACGTTTTGGGGCTGCAAAAAACCGACTTCATTCCCGAAGTTAAAGATGTGCTGGGCGTTGCCTCCTTCCTGACCCTGTCGGAGGGCGGACAAACCCTGTTTATTTAGGAACTTTGCTCTTTTTTATAGCAGACCCTTATCGACGCTTCCCGCGCCGTCGCAAAAAAGTCCGTAGGACTTTAAGATGGATAACCCCGCGCAAGCGCAGCGCAGCACGGGGTAGCCAGCGCAACACGCAGCACGGGATAGCGCAGCGCAGCACGCAGCACAGGATAAAACGAGTACCAATTGCAGGTTATTAATTTCTCATTACTAAAATCTTAAGCTATTATGGCAACATACAACTTGGACATAACAAAGGAGCATTGCCCAATGACTTTTGTGAAAACAAAAATCGAGCTAAACAAGCTCCAAAAGGGAGACATCCTGAACGTAAAAGTGGCGGAAGGCGAGCCGCTGGAAAACATCCCGAAAAGCGCGGCAGAGCAGGGATTCAACGTTTTGTCGGTGGAGAAAACGGAAACGCCGGGCATTCACAGCATCAAAATAGAAAAATGATTCTTATTCCACAAGCAATACTCAACGGTATCACTGCGCAAGCCCTAAGCGAGCTGCCAAACGAAGCCTGTGGGTTGCTGGCAGGCAGCGGAAGCGAGGTGACAAAGCAGTATCCGCTGACCAACGTTGACCATAGCCCCGAGCACTTTTCCCTCGACCCCAAGGAGCAGTTTCGGGCTTTGCGGGAGGCGCGGTCGCAAGGATACCGGATAGTGGCAAGCTACCATAGCCACCCCCAAACGCCTGCCCGCCCGTCGGAGGAAGATATACGGCTGGCTTTCGACCCCGACCTTATCTACCTCATTCTCTCTCTGCAAGAAAGAGAAAATCCGGCGCTAAAGGCTTTTTCCATCAAAAACGGAAAGGTAGCCCCAATTGAAATTGAAATAGTAAACTGTTAACATAACCACAAACCATTCATTAACTACAACACTGCTATGGCACAAAACGATTTACAGCGCAGCATTGCTACGTCAACGGCAAAAAAGCTGGCAACCACCACCAAAACGCCCCCACAGATGGGGTCTATCACTCCACGACTGCTGCTAAAGTTGCTCCCGTGGGTGCAGGTCGACTCAGGAACTTACCGCGTAAACCGCACCAAGGTAGAGCTGAAAAAAGCAGAGCGAATTGAAGTGGAATTTTTCAATGGCGTTCCCTCTTTTCGGGTAGAATCGTTCCGAAGAATACCGCTATTTGCTCACATTGAGCAAGATATAGTAAACCGGCTGGCCAAAAAATTCCAAGTGGAAAACACCGGATTGGGCGATACCCTGATTGGAGAGGGCAAAGACCGGCAAAAATTCTTTATTGTTGCCCAAGGGCAGGTAGAAATATCAAGCAAGGGCACCCACGGCGAGGATTTGCGCATCGCTATACTTTCGGAGGGCGAGTACTTTGGGGAGGCCAACCTGCTTTCCGACAAAGCCTCGTCCGTAACGGTGAAGGCCATTACGCCTGCCGTGTTCTTCACGCTGAACAGCAAGGAGCTGGAGGGAATTATCAAGGATATACCCACCTTTAGGGAGCAGTTTCAGAAGGCAATTGATGAGCACCTCCGCCTGAAAGCTACGGTTAACGCACACGGGGAAAAGCATATAGACTTGGCCTCGGGGCACGAGGAGTACAACATCATCCCCGAAACGTACATCGACTACGAAGAGGAGCCACGCGAGTATCCCCTGAATACGCTTCAGACGGTGGTGCGCGTTCACACCCGCGTTACCGATTTGCACAATAACCCCTACAACCAGCTCGAGCAGCAAATGCGCCTGAGCATTGAGAGCATTAAGGAGCGGCAGGAGTGGGAGCTAATCAACAACAAGGATTTTGGGCTGCTGGCGAGCGTAGAGCCGGGGTACCGCATCAGCGCCCGCTACGGGTCGCCTACACCCGACGACTTGGACGAGCTGCTATCGTTAGTCTGGAAAAAACCCTCGTTCTTTCTGGCTCATCCGCGCGCCGTGGCAGCCTTTGAGCGGGAGTGCACGTGGCGCGGCGTACCGCCCGTGACAACGGTGGTATTTGGCGTGCCGGTAATCACGTGGCGCGGCGTGCCCATCATCCCCAGCGACAAGGTGGAGATTCAGGGGCAGTACCTCACCAACCGTGGAGTAGGAACAACAAGCTTTATTCTGGTGCGCACCGGCGAGCAGGAGCAGGGCGTGGTAGGGCTTCATCAGGCGGGCATTCCGGGCGAAATTGCCCCCAGCCTTTCTGCACGACTCATGGGGTTGGACAAGTTTGCCGTGGCCAGCTACCTGCTGACAAAATACTTCTCGCTGGCCTCGCTAACGGACGACGCTATTGCTGCGCTCGAAAACGTGGAGGTGGGCTACTACCACGACTACAACAACCGTAAAACGCTCCTAAAGTAAAAAAATGCTATGGCAGATGAAGCAATTGATTTAAGCAGCGTTTATGCATCTTTCCGGCGGTTGCAGGATTCACCTTTGCAGCCCCGCGCGGAGGGCATTTTTCCCGAAGCAGGGGAGCTGGCGGGGCTATTCTTTGCCGACAACGACGATACGCCCACGGAGGGACCCACGCTGCGTTCGGCGGCAGAGCAGGAGTTTGCCGATACAGGCTACTCCCAATACTCTTTTTTGAGAGACCAGCCCATCACCTACAGCGGACGGGAGACCTTTGACGTGCAGGCTATCCGCAAGGATTTCCCGATTCTGCACCAAAAGGTCAACGGGAAAGACCTGATTTGGTTTGACAACGCCGCCACAACCCAAAAACCCCGACAGGTGATTGAAGCCCTCGCGCGCTACTACGAGCACGACAACTCCAACATTCACCGCGCCTCGCATACGCTGGCGGCGCGCGCTACCGACGGCTACGAGGGTGCGCGGGAGAAAGTTAGCCGATTCATCAACGCGCCGTCGGCGGAGGATATCATCTTTGTGCGGGGAACAACCGAGGGCATAAACTTGGTTGCGCAGACTTTCGGCCGAAAGTTTATCAGGCCGGGCGACGAAATCATCATCTCTACCTTAGACCACCACGCAAATATTGTCCCATGGCAGCAGCTGGCCAAGGAGCGGAGCGCAAAGCTGCTCGTTATCCCCGTCAACGACAGGGGTGAGATAATTTTGGAAGCCTACGAAAGCTTGCTAAGCCCGCGGACAAAAATTGTTTCGTTTGCGCAGGTAAACAATACTTTTGGCACCATCCTGCCGGCCAAAATAATGGTGGACATGGCGAAGCGCTACGGCGCGCGCGTGCTGATAGACGGCGCGCAATCCGTTGCCCACGCGCCGGTGGACGTGCAGGATTTGGATGTGGACTTTTTTGTGTTCTCCGGCCATAAAATTTACGCGCCAAACGGGATAGGCGCAGTCTACGGCAAAAAGGAGCTGCTGGAGCTGCTCCCGCCGTGGCAGAGCGGCGGTAACATGATTAAGGATGTTACCTTTGAGGAAACGGTTTTCAGCGCGCCGCCCCACAAGTTCGAGGCGGGAACGCCCAACGTGGCCGACGCTATTGGCTTGGGCGCCGCGCTGGACTACGTCGGCAGGATAGGCATCCTGAACATCGAAAAGTACGAGCATTACCTCACGGAGTACGCCCGCAAGGAGCTGGGCAAGGTAAACGGTCTCCGCCTGATTGGTAATCCCCGCGAGCGGGTGAGCGTAGTATCCTTCATCCTCCCCGCCATACCCACACCCGAAGTCGGGAAGCTGCTGGACAGAGAAGGCATTGCCCTCAGAGCAGGCCATCACTGCGCCCAACCCGCCCTGCGGCGGCTCGGCGTAGAGGCAACCGTGCGCCCCTCGCTCTCCTTTTACAACACAACAGCAGAAATCGACCGGCTGGTGGAGGCGGTGGAGAAAATACTTCAGAATTAGGAATTACGAATTGGCTTACGCCGCCAAGCGGCAAATCACCCTAACAGGGTTTTAAAACCCTGTTAGGGTTACCAAGCTGGGTTACCAAGCTTTTCGCCAGACAGATAACCTCATTACCTCATTAAACAGGGTCTGCTGTTAAACTCACAATTCATTATTAACCAATATATTGCATATCACTATTGTCCGATAAAAAAAGCAGACGCCCCGAAAGCGCCGGCTCCAGCTTGGATTACGCTCTTTCAGGGCTTGATGGTCAGCTCTTGCTCCGTTCGTAGGACGTTGCCCTGCGCTATTGACAGCCACCCTTTCAGGTGGGGTGGCATAAATCAACTATCATTTTCCTTGTTTTATGTTTTTACCTACTTCTACACATTTTTATGTGATTGATTATCAATCATATGTAATTTCAACAAGGAGGCTTGTGGTGGGTATTTTTTTTGACTTAAAATCGATTTATGCCACCCCACTTTCGAGCTTGGGCTCTTAGCTTGATGTGGACTGTAAGCTCGGAACGGCGGACATATGCCAACCGAACCAAGCTGAAAGGCAGGAGTCCGACAGCAATACCGCTGTCTATTTTTTAGGGGGGGTGACTTTTGAAAAATTGAAAATTGTATTTGTAATATGCTTATTATAAATAATATACAAATTTAACTCAACATTTTTTCATGTTTGTCGGTCAATGGTGAATTATTATAATAAAATTCCGATAGAGCAAAAACTAAATTGTATTTTCAAAAATATTTGGTGATTGAAAAAAATATTGTACATTTGCGCATATTGAGTTGGATATAAGCGCAGGTGATAAGTATGGCGCAAACGGCTGCTTGAAATTGCACGCGCAAAGTAAATAGCAAAAAAAGTAAAGATATGGAAAGCGGAAAATTTATTACAGTCTGGACATTTACTTTTGCATACGAGGTTGCAGTAATTCGAAGCAGGTTTGAGTCGGAGGGTATTACTTGTTTTGTACAAGATGAGCTGACAGTTCAAGTTCACCCTTTTTACTCTAACGCTATTGGTGGAGTAAAGCTTCAAGTCAGGGAAAGTGACTTGCACCACGCCATTGAAATCCTGAAAGAAGCGGGGTACATTAAAGACAAAGATTTGCAGCCGTCCAAAGATGCGCCTCGCCTGAATGAGTACTCCGGTAATCAAGAAAATACAAAAAGCAAAGCGAAGACAGCGTGCCCGATTTGCGGCTCGGAAGAAACTATTAAGGATAAGAAAGCGGGGTGGCTCTTTCTGCTTTCTTCACTTTTGTTCATGTTTCCTACACCATTGCTTCAGAAACGGTATTATTGCTTTGACTGCAAGCAGGAATTTAAGGTGAAAAAGCAACGAAATCGGCCGTAATCCATGCGACGAACTGCAAACGCTTGAAGGTAAGTGCAAATTTGACAAAATAGCTTTTAATTCAACAACGCCTTATACAATAAGCAATTATGAAAGGTTTAAGTTTTACGATAATTATACTCCTGCTTTTTGCCTCTTCAGGATGTCGCTCCTGTGCAGAGAAGGAAGAGCCTACGGAGGAGGCAAAAGAAATGTTTAGAGAGAATATGAAGAAGGATTTTATCGGGAAGGCGTTTCCCGATTTCACGCTGCCCGATATTGACGGAAATGCGTTCATCCTGTCGGAGTATTCGGATGATAAATATTTGGTGTTGGATTTTTGGGGTAGCTGGTGCGGGGCCTGCATCGCCGAATTTCCAGAAATGAAATCTTACTACGAAAAACACCGTTCTCGGGTTGAATTTATCAGTATCAACATTGACGACGGCGTAATGCGCTGGAAGCGAGCGGTCAAAAAGCATGAGCTGCCATGGCTACAGCTTCGCGACGACCAGCTGATACCGGAGAGTAGTCCACGCTATTTATTGGGGATTTATCTTTTTCCAACGACGATTATTCTATCTCCAGACAAAACCGTGCTCAACATCTTCAAAGGGGAAGGCCCAGAGTTATATGAAACATTGGACGAGCTGTTAAAGTAGAGCAGCTTCTTCAAAAGTTTTCCGTTGAGAAAATTAAGGAAATTATTGCATAACGATTCATAATATTTTTTGGAGGACTATCATGGGAAATAATGAAACTTTACCCAATCTCAGTAAAAACATTGATGGTGCAAAGCATCAAAACAGGAGCTGTAAAATGAGCAGGACATTGCTCTTTGGAGTGGCATTGCTCATTTTATCTTTTGCCGGATGCGACGGTAGCGGCAACGCCGGAACCACCTACTTTTATCAAAGCGGCATAGTGAGCATAGAGGCACATGATGCAATCAGCAGAGATATGGGCATCGCGGAACAATCCGGCCTCTCTGCCCAGCGGGCTCGTGACTACTGCAACCAGTGGTCTATCTATGGTGAGACCGTGGCACGACGCGGCTGCACAAGATTGGAGATAGAACGTTTTTTGGAGCCTGCAATGGACTTCACTACACGGACTAAATTTTTGAGGCTGTTGAACTCAGACGGCGCAGCCTTTCAAATATTCACTATGGAGGACGATGAGTACTATGATGTTGTTGAGTACTATTATTATGTGGAAAAAGAGGAAAGTGAGGGAAGTGAGAAGTAGGCGTAGATAAAATTTTGCAGCTCTCGCCAGAGCGTTCGCGGGTTGTCAGCCAGCATAAATCGTTGGGGCGTTCCGTAAACCCGACGTTGCACGTCGGGCTACCAATATTTCACCCGTTCCGGGTTAGCAGCCAGCATGAATCGTTGGGGCGTTCCGTTGTCCCGACGTTGCACGTCGGGCTACCAAGATTTCACCCGTTCCGCGCCATGACAAGTCGCGCAGCGACGACACTTTATTAACCGTATGCTTTAGCTTACGGGCAAAGCGACGGACAGCGCAGAACAACCCGTTCGCGGGTTGTCAACCAGCATGAATCGTGCGGATATTTTTTTTGATTGGAATGAAATCCTGCTAATCCTCAAATCCTGTAAATCCTGATTCAGACAAAATGACGCATGTCGGGCTACCGAGATTCAACCCGTACCGCATCTCTTGCTTGGAGAATACCGCATTTCGCACAAATTTTTTACCCTTTTTCCATACCTTATGCTTTTCTCACGAAAGTAAATTTTAATGCAATGAAGCCGTTATAATATGGCAGAACAGAAAAATATCCGCAGGATTCAAAGGAGGAAAAATGGAAAAAGGCGCTACTGAACTTGCAGTAGCGCCTTTCTTTCTATAGCATCTTTATAGCGCAGTTAATCCTTGTAGTTTCTGGTTGCCACCTTTATAAACTCGTAGTTGAGCGGCTCCTTGTGTAGCACGGGTTCCTTATCACGTCCGGCGTACTCCCACGTAGAAACGTACATGTAGTTGGCGTCGTCGCGCTTGGCTTCGCCTTCCTCTGTTTGCATTTCCTCGCGCAGGTGTCCGCCGCACGACTCCTTGCGGTTGAGCGCGTCGCGCGCCATGAGCTCGCCTATCTCCAAAAAGTCGGCCACGCGCAGCGCCTTCTCCAGCTCTTGGTTGAACTCCTCGTTGGTGTTGGGGACAAAGACGTTGTGCCAAAACTCATCGCGAATTTCCTTAATTTCTTTGATGGCCTTTTGCAGCCCTGCCTCGTTGCGCGCCATGCCCACCTCGTCCCACATAACCTTGCCCAGCTTCTTGTGGAAGTAATCTACAGGCTGCGTACCGTTGACGTTGAGCAGCGCGGTAATTTTGTCATTTACCTTTTGCTCCGCCGCGTCAAAGGCAGGGTCGTTGACGTCTACCTTTTTCTCCTGAATTTTTCCGGACAAGTAGTCGCCAATGGTGTATGGCAACACAAAGTATCCGTCTGCCAGCCCCTGCATGAGCGCCGACGCGCCGAGGCGGTTTCCGCCGTGGTCGCTAAAGTTGGCTTCGCCAATGGCGTACAGGCCGGGCACGGTGGTCATCAGGTTGTAATCTACCCACAGGCCGCCCATAGTGTAGTGAATGGCCGGATAAATCATCATCGGCTCGCTGTAGGGGTTTACGTCGGTAATTTTTTCGTACATCTGGAACAAGTTACCGTAGCGCTCCTCAATCACCTTTTGCCCAAGCCGCTTGATGGCGGTGGAGAAGTCGAGAAAAACGGCAAGGCCTGTTTCGTTTACGCCAAAGCCGGCATCGCAGCGCTCTTTGGCGGCGCGCGAGGCCACGTCGCGCGGCACGAGGTTGCCAAACGCAGGGTAGCGGCGCTCGAGGTAGTAGTCGCGGTCTTCCTCGGCTATTTGCGAAGCTTGAATCTCCTTCCGGCGCAGCTTTTCGACATCCTCCTTCTTTTTGGGCACCCAAATGCGGCCGTCGTTGCGCAGCGATTCGCTCATGAGCGTAAGCTTGGACTGCTGCTCTCCGTGCACCGGAATGCAGGTGGGGTGAATTTGCGCAAAGCAGGGGTTGCCAAAGAATGCGCCCCGCTTGTAGGCCTGCCATGCGGCCGAGCCGTTGCTGTTCATGGCGTTGGTCGACAGGAAAAATACGTTGCCGTAGCCGCCCGAAGCAATCACGACGGCGTGCGCCCCGTGGCGCTCCACCTTGCCCGTTACCAGGTTGCGAGCAATGATGCCCTTTGCCTCGCCGTTGATAAGCACAATGTCCAGCATTTCGTGGCGGGGGAACGATTTTACAGCGCCCTTGGCAATTTGGCGGTTTAATGCGGCGTAGGCGCCCAGCAGCAGCTGCTGTCCGGTTTGCCCGCGCGCGTAAAAAGTACGGCTCACCTGAGCGCCGCCAAACGAGCGGTTGTCGAGAAGCCCGCCGTAGTCGCGCGCAAAAGGCACGCCCTGCGCCACGCACTGGTCGATGATGAGGTTGCTCACCTCCGCCAAGCGGTAGACATTTGCCTCGCGCGCGCGGTAGTCGCCACCCTTGATGGTATCGTAGAAGAGGCGGTAGGTAGAATCGTTGTCGTTCTGGTAGTTTTTGGCAGCGTTGATGCCTCCCTGCGCGGCAATGGAGTGCGCGCGGCGCGGAGAATCGCTGATGCAAAAAATCTTGACGTTGTACCCCAGCTCTCCCAGCGCGGCAGCGGCAGAAGCTCCGCCAAGCCCGCTGCCTATCACAATAATATCAAGCTTGCGCTTGTTGGCAGGGCTCACCACGCGGATGTTGGCTTTATGTCGCGTCCACTTTTCTGCAAGAGGACCTTCGGGTGCTTTTGAAATTAACTTTTCAGACATATTTTTTTAATTCAAAAATTGCTCACTATACTGTTTTACTATAACTAATATCTTTCATATCAGGCAGCTAATGCTTTTAAGCAGAAGAAAAGTGCAATGAATGAAAAGCCAAGAGCGATAAGCGTAGCAAACACGCGCGCGGCGATTTGCAGGCGCGGAATCCAGCGCTGGTTATTGGCGCCTATGGTTTGCAGCGCGCTCCAAAAGCCGTGGCACAGGTGAAACCACAGCGCCCATACCCACACGACGTACACGGCCGCCCAAAGCGGGTTAGACAGCGTTGTTGCAACCTCCAAGTATGGATTTTCTATCGTTGCGCCTCCAATGAAGTGCTGTAGCTGCATTTTAGCCCAAAAGTGGCTCAGGTGGATGGCCAGAAATCCCAGGACGATAAGCCCCAGCACAAACATGTTGCGCGAAGCCCAGCTCGACGCTTTGGTATTGCTGCCTACGGCGTACTTTACGGGGCGCGCCTTGCGGTTGGCCCACGTGAGGTAAAGCGCGTAGATGATGTGGATAACAAAGCCCAGCGCAAGTACAGGCACCATTATCTGAACAAAGATGTTGGTATCCATAAAGTGGCAGGCTGTGTTGTACGCCTCTTCCGAAATTACCGCTGCAAAGTTAATGCTCAAGTGCAGAAGGAGGAATACCATAAGAAAAAGTCCGCTAAGGCTCATAATGAGCTTCTTGCCAATGGAGGACGAAAAGATATTTGCCATAAAGCTAAGGGTTGAAAAATAATTTGCAAATTAAAACGTGCCTGTTTTCACAGCTACT
>JAIRXY010000119.1 GCA_031268055.1 Prevotellaceae bacterium
CCTCGCGCGTAATATACGCTTTTTTCTTGTCACACAGACGCTTTCCGAGCATTTTTTACGGTGCGCTCAAAATTTCTCCGGCCCCTCTCCATAGCGGGCCGTAGGCGCCCCTTTGTACCTCAACAGCTGCGCGCTACTGTAAAACGTCAAGATGCAGCTTCGCAATTTTAATTCGTAATTCTATAAACAAAAAAATCACCTCCCCGTCCTAACGCTGGAATGTTTGACCGGAGAGGTGGCAGTAAAAACCATAAAAGATTGTTACCATGACAAAAATATTAAATTTTCGGGGAAATACATCACCATTCCCCAAAAAAGGGAGATTGCTCCCTGTCCTCGCGGCGGCGTTGCTCTGCACGCTAAATACTTACGCGGTAGAAATAAAAGGAAAAGTTGTTGACGAAAAGCAGCAGCCTGTTGCCGGAGCTGTGGTGGCCATTAAATCGGCTACCATAGGCGCAACCACCGACGTAAATGGGCTGTTCTCATTCAACACCGATGCCGCGCTACCCCTTACGCTCACCGTCAGCCTGCTGGGGTACAGCGCTCTGGAGGTGGATGTGTACGATGCGAGCGATATTGTGCAGATAGAGCTGACAGACAACGCTACCTACTTGGACGAGGTGGTGGTTACGGCGCTGGGCGTATCAAAGGCCAAGAAATCGCTAGGCTACGCCACGCAAAACATTAAGGGCGATAACATCAACGGCAACACGAGCACAAATATCGTAAATGCGCTGGCAGGTAAAGCGGCAGGCGTGCGCGTCACCAATGCACAGGGCGACATCGGCGCGTCGCGAATTGTAATCCGCGGCGAAACGTCCATCGCCGGCAATAACCAGCCGCTTTTTATTGTGGATGGTATCCCTGTAGATAACTCACAGCTGCTACCTGCTACAGGGCGCGACCAAAGCCGCGATTTTCGCAACGCCATTGCCGACCTCAACCCCGAAGACATCGAATCGCTCAACGTCCTGAAAGGCCCAAATGCCGCCGCGCTCTACGGCTCGCGAGCTGCGCACGGCGTGATACTTGTTACAACAAAAAATGGAAAATCGCAAAGGGGCTTGGGCATTGACGTGAGCGCAGGGTTGACGTTCGCTACGGTGGCCACGTTGCCCGAATTTCAAAACGAATTTGGGCAGGGCGCAGAGGGCAAGTTCAGCTATGTAGACGGTAAGGGCGGCGGCGTGAACGACGGCGTGGACGAAAGCTGGGGGCCGCGCCTCGACGGGCGACTTATCCCGCAATTCCACTCCAACGGCGAGGCTGTCCCCTGGGTGGCGCACCCCGATAACGTGCGCGATTTTTTTGAAACGGGCGTAACGCAAGACTACGGAATATCCATCTCCGATGCCGGAGACAAGTACAGTTACCGGCTGGGGGCTAACTTTCAAGACCAAACAAGCGTGCTGCCGAACACCGAAATCAAGAAAACCAACTTTACGTTTAGCGGCGACTACCAGCTGAGCAAGCGAATAAAAGCTGGCGCAAACGTGAGCTACATCATCACCGATGCGCCAAACGTACCGAGCGGCGGCTCTCCGACGGGCAGCAACTACCGCGCCTCCAGCATTATGCTGCAATTCCTCTGGTTTGGACGGCAGGTGGACACCAAAGAGCTTTGGAATGGCTACGAAACCAACCGCAGCTGGAACGCCAGCTACTACGACAACCCCTACTGGGAGTGCTACTTCAACACCACCGAGCAGAAGCGCAACCGTATTATCGGCGATGTGCATTTCAGCGTAAGCTTGCTGGAGGGGCTGGATTTTCGCTTCCGCTCGGGCACGGATTACTACAACGACCGCCGAAAATATAAAATCAAAACAGGCTCTTCCGGATCCGGTAGCCCCGACGGCTCCTACGCCGAAGATGCATACACGGTGAGCGAAAACAACACCGAGGCGCTGCTCAACTACAAACATTCGTTCTCGGACGACTGGTCGGTAGACGCTTTGGCGGGATTCAACGTGCGCGACAACACCTACTCCAATAACTGGCAGAAGGCAACCAAGCTGGCCGCTCCAGACCTTTATACTCTAAGCAACTCCAAAGACCCGTTGGAATCTGCCAACGTATTCTCACGCTTGCGCGTGTACAGCGGCTTTGGGTCGGCACAAGTAGGGTTTAGAAGCTGGGCGTTCCTCAACATTACAGGACGCAACGACTGGAGCAGCACCTTGGCGGCCAACAACCGCTCATACTTTTACCCGTCGATAACGGCAAGCGCCGTGCTGACGGAGGCGCTGAAGATAGAAAGCAGCTTGCTCTCATTCCTCAAAGTACGCGGCGGCTGGGCCGAAGTAGGTAGCGATGCAGACCCCTACCAATTAGCTACCACGTACAACATACAGCAGGCATTCGACGGTAGCCCGATTCAGACGTCTTCTACCACAAAAAATAATCCCGACATCAGACCTGAGCGCACGCAGTCTACCGAAATCGGCTTGGAGGCAGGCTTCTTAAATAATCGCCTGTCTATTGACCTTGCGCTTTACAATACGAATAGCGTCGACCAGATACTGAATGTGCAAACGTCTTCTGCCAGCGGCTATGCCTACCAGCTTATCAATGCAGGGAAGATAAACAACAAAGGGGTGGAGATACAGCTGAACGCTACGCCTGTAAAGAGAAGCAGCTTCAAATGGGACCTTGGGTTAAACTACGCCGCCAACCGCAGCAAGGTGGTGGCGCTGGACGACGAAGGCCTGCTGACGCGCTACGTTATCGGCGCCGCAGGCCCGCAGATTGTAGCTGCCGTGGGCGAACGTTACGGCGCCATTTACGGCGTAGCCTACAAGCGCAACGAAAATGGCGACATCCTTGTCGGCAACAACGGGCTTCCGCTACGCGATCCGGACAATCAGATTCTGGGCTACTTCACGCCCGACTGGACGGGAGCGCTGAGCAGTACATTTAGCTATAAAAACTTGTCGCTCTCGGCG
Source organism: Prevotellaceae bacterium (assembly GCA_031268055.1). Classification (GTDB taxonomy): domain Bacteria; phylum Bacteroidota; class Bacteroidia; order Bacteroidales; family UBA932; genus JAITMY01. Next base: position 2,949 of record JAIRXY010000119.1, read on the forward strand.
CTGATTGACGCCAGCTTTGGCGCTTCGCTGTATTCGAGCTCGGCGGCAACGGGCGTGCGTGCAGGCGTATACGCCAATACTGTATTTGGTCGTTCGGCCGAATTTGGTGGTTTGGCATGGACGGACGCTAACGGAGCTACTCGTGATGATGGTGTTATCTTTCAGGGCATCAACGAAAACACAGGCTTGCCCAACGATGTGAAAATTTCTGCCGAAAGCTACTACAACGCCTCCAACGGTGTTCACGAAAGGTATGTTTTTGACGCCTCGTACATTAAGCTGCGCGACGTTAGCCTTGGCTACACCTTCGATTCAAAGGTCGTTCGGAAGTTTGGCCTGAGCAGCTTGACCATTGCAGCGGTGGCGCACAACCTTGCCATTCTGTACCGCGACAAAGACCTGAACATAGACCCCGAAACAGCCCTCAATACGGGCAACGTGCAGGGCGTGGAGGCCTTGACCCGCCCTACAACGCGCTCATTTGGGGTGAACATCAAGCTTAAATTTTAATCACTTTTTAATTCCAAGAATAAGATGAAAAAATATCTCATATCATTTGCAGCAGCAGCTATTCTACTTGCTGCCTGCAACGAATCGCTGGACGACATTAACGTAAATCCCAACGCAACGGAGCATCCCAACCCAGCCTACCTGCTGACAGGCGTTGAAAAAAACGGCGCAGACCTCTACTGGGGCAACGCTGCCAACTATGCCGGAATTTTGCTCTTTGTGCAGCATTGGGCGGCTATTCAGTATACCGATGCCGACCGCTACAACGTTACAAGCTCCGACGGTATTACCACTACACCGTGGAATACAGGCTACACTACGCTCATTACGAACTTGAACGTCATACTTGGCATGGATGATGAAGCGGCAAATGCCAGCTACAAGGGCGTAGCGCTAACGCTCCGCTCGTGGGTGTTTTTGCTGCTTACAGACCTCTACGGCGACATTCCCTACTCGGAAGCAGGCAAAAGCGTAGTCCCCATCTACGACGCTCAGCAAAGCGTGTATGCAGGCCTGCAAGCAGACCTTGATGAAGCGTTGACGCTGCTGAACTCCAGCGCCGGAGCAATTTCAGGGGATGTAGTATATGGCGGCGACATTGCAAAGTGGCGTAAATTTGTCACCTCGCTGAAGCTCCGCATCGCGCTGCGCACTGCCGACCGCGAGTCGGACAAGGCCGGACAAATTATTTCATCGCTCAACCTGTCGGATTTGATTGGCAGCAACGACGAAACATTCAAATTTGTTTATACCTCGTCGCCCTACAACAACCCGCAGCACGACCATTTTGTTGCGCGCAACGACTACCGCATTTCAAAGACCATTGTGGACAAGCTGAAAAGCTTGCAAGACCCGCGCTTGCCGGTATATGCCGACTTGCCAAGAGACGCTTCTGTAACCGATTATGCGGGGGGAGCAAATGGCTTGTCGAATGGCGATGCCAACAGCCAAGGCTTTGACAAGATTTCGCGGCCGGGCGTCTACTTCATTTCGCCCAGCGCTCCTGCCGTGGTATACAGCTACGCCGAGGCGCTGTTCAACCTTGCCGAGGCGGTGGAGCGCGGGTACATCGCCGGCAGCGCCGAAGAGTACTACAAGCAGGCCATCACCGCCTCCCTTCAGCAGTTCGGCATAACCGATGCGGCCACCATCAACGACTATCTGGCGCAGCCCGCCGTGCAGTACGACGCCGCTGAATGGAAGAAATCTATCGGCGAGCAGAAGTGGATTGCCTTCTTTGGGCAGGGGCTGGATGCCTTTGCCGAGTGGCGGCGGTTAGATTTTCCGCTGCTAACGCCGGGTCCGGCGGCCGTGCTTGATAACGTGCCGGTGCGCCTATTCTACCCCGGCGCCGAGCAATCGCTGAACGGGAAAAACCGCAGCGCAGCCGTAGCGCGGCAGGGAGCCGATTTGCTCACCACCAAGCTATGGTTTGATGTAAACTGACGCAGCGCGCGTAGACAAAAATCCCTAACGGCAGCGCAACCGGCTGTTAGGGATTTGTTGCTGCGCTGCCACAAAATTATTACCTTTACAACACTTTAAAAATCTTACATGCTCATGACTTCACGCAAATTGCTACACGCTTCAGCGTACCTCCTCTGCGGAGGCATTGCGGGGCTATCCTTTCTGTGGGGCAGCTGCACTCGCCACAGGCAGCAGCTGCAAGACGGCGTATGGCGCGCCGAGCTGCTGGTATCGCACGGGCGGCAGGCGCCGTTCCTGTTTGAGGTGGCCAACGCCAAAACCGACTCCGCCGTGCTGACGCTGATAAACGGCGAAGAAAAAACGCCCCTCACCAACATTCGCTACGCTGCCGACAGCGTAATTATTCCCATTGAGGCCTACGACGCGCTAATCAAAGTTCGCGTGCTGGACGGCGCGCTGGAGGGTCGATTTATCAAAAGCTACATCGAAGGCGATACCGGCGTTCCGTTCAAAGCCCGCCGGGGAGAGGCGCCGCGCTTTGCCGCCGCCGCGCAGCCCACCGCTGTCGCCGTAGACGGCAAGTGGGATATTCTTTTTGCGAGCAGCGGCGGCGATACCGCGCGCAACGTCGGCATTTTCAAGACGGAAAATCAAATGGTTACAGGCTCCATCCTGACCAGCTCCGGCGATTTGCGCTTCCTTGAGGGTGCGCCTACCGCCACCGGCGTTCAGCTCTCGGCGTTCAGCGGGCTAACGCCCTACTACATCGAACTTAGCTTTACCGACAGCAGCGCCTTTGAGGGGGCGCTCTACACCGCGCGGGGCAAAACAACCCTCATCGGCAGCCGCAACGACCACGCGGCTTTAGTCGACCCTTACAGCCTGACCAAGCTAAAGCGCGGTTACAACCACCTCGGCTTTAGGCTACCCAACGCCGACGGGCAGGAGCTCTCGCTCGCCGACGAGCGCTACAGGGGCAAGGTGGTGATTGTTTCCGTTCTCGGCACGTGGTGCCCTAACTGTCTGGACGAGGCGCAGTACTTGGCGCAGTGGTACAGGGAGAACAGAGAGCGCGGAGTGGAAATTGTAGGGCTGTCGTTCGAGCGCAAAGACGATTTGGGCTACGCAAGGGCTGCCGTCAGCAAGTTCAAGAAGCGGTATGGCGTTGAGTACGAGGTGCTGCTTGCCGGAAAGGTTGGCGGCGAATCGGTCGCCAAAGTTCTGCCGGAGGTAGACGGGCTATCGAGCTACCCCACCACATTTTTTGTTGACAAAAAAGGCAGGGTTGCAAAGATATACACAGGCTTCAACGGCCCCGCTACGGGCTTGTTTTACGAAGAATGGAAAAAAGACTTTAACGACGTGGTAGACGGACTGATTGAAATTAAGAATTAAGAATTAAGAATTAAGAATTAAGAATTAAGAATTAAGAATTGCTACAACCCAATAAAAATAAAAACATTTTCCCATTTAGTAATATCCTTTTATTAGCAACAATTAATCCGAAATGGAATAAAAGAAATTTTGATCAGATTTTGTTCACAGATTACACAGATTTATCCTCTGCTGGTGTGGGCTTGCAGCCCATGCCAGCGGGTGGTGTGGTGTGGTGTGCTGTGCTGTAGAGATGCAGCGCTGCCACGTCTCTCATTCCCTCATTATTCAACAAAAATATTTCGGGGCTTCGCCGCTCTGGTGACGGTTGGGCGTTCTGTTGCCCCAACGTTTCACGTCGGGCTACCAAGATTCAACCCGCTCCGAGGGTTGGCAACCAGCATGAATCGTGCGGGCAAAAGCTGCGTAAAGCTGCGCCAATAGCTGGCTATTGAATGATTATGTCATTTTATAGTTAGCCATTGATTTATTTACTCCTGCTTACTTATATTGCTCCCGTGGGTGGAGTGTAAAAAATGTGATATTTGTATAAAAATATTCTCGTCCTGTTTTTTACAAAATGTTTCTTTTGGCTTTGCATGTCGACTCGTCAGAAAATAAACTCGTGAAATTCAATAAGCTCATATTCCAATTGTAAATCGCTGCTTGTAAAGATAATACTTTTAGGTGAGATATTGAGTATTCATTTTTTTATCACTATTGTCCGATAAAAAAAGGTAAATGTCTCGAAAGCGCTAAGCCCAGGGGCTGTCTCAAAAGCCCCTTTGAGGGCATTTGTCATTGTAGACTCGACACGCAATCACCTGATAAACAGTACTCATTTTTTAGAGAAGACCGTGTCAAGCATGGGATGAGAGGCTTTTGAGACAGCCCCTATGCGACGAACTTTTTATCGGACAGTACTGATTTTTTATATATATTTGCCCTGCGTTGCTTGATTTTGCTTGCGGCAAAGTTGCTGCAACACAGCGGCAACGCGCAGCGCGGTATTGCTTCATTTTGTTGCAAGCCGTCGGTTAGCCGGAAGCGTTTTTTTTAATTTTAATTAGGGCAAAGATAAAAAGATAATGAGCATAAGGCACTTGTACTACGGGACAGTGCTGTTTTTTTTTCAGCTTTTTCAGCGACTACACCCCTATGGGCGCTGTGCTGAACAATAACAGCGGCGAGCGAATCCCTCCGGACGATGCCTTGTAGCGGTACGTGCAGGCATCTAAGGTTGGGTAGGCGTTGCGGAGAGAGCTGCTTTTTGCCCTGCTTTTGCTTTTTGTGCAAATTATACTCCTGATTGACGCATAGCTGGTTATCCATATTTTCACGCAACGAAAAGTTAAATTATTTTGCATAGTAAAATTTTTAACTAAATAGTGGGGAGTGGCTGTGGTATTCGTCCTCATTCATGCTTATATTTGCAGGATGTGCCGACATTATTAAATTATAAATAAAACTCAAGCTGTATGATGAAAAAA
>JAIRXY010000157.1 GCA_031268055.1 Prevotellaceae bacterium
CGCGGTTTACGTATGGATTACTTTCGTCGTAGGAAGGGTCGTTAGCGTAAGGAACGGGTTTGGTATACGCGCCCCTCACCGGCAATCCGTTCCGCGTAATGTACGATTCCACGAGCGATTGCGTAGGTACGCGGCCGGTTACGCGCGAGTTGGGCACGGCTTGGGGTACCATATCAACAAAGTTGCCCCATGTTCTGGTAAGCGGCACGTAGGTATAATCCAAAATCACCTCATCGTTGTACTCAAAGGCCGAGCTAAAGAGATTTTCGTACGCCGAATAGCTGGGCGTTGAGGTAGTGAAAAGGCTGTAGGCGCCATAGTCCGCTTGGTTGTCTATCAAGTATCCGCAGTATTTTTTCACGTTTTCCATATCTCCCTGCAGCAGGTAAATCCGCGCTTTGAGCACCACCGCCGCGGCCTTGGTAATGCGCCCGCGTTCGGCCGCGCTCAAGTCTTCCTTTTTCGGAAGCTCGGGAATGATGTCGTCCAGCTCCTGATGCAGCGTAGCCAGCACGTTAGCGCGCGAGGTTCTTGTCATGGCCTTCGACTCCGACATGGTGATGTCATTCAGGAAGAAGGGGATATCGCCGTAAAAGTTCGAGAGGCGGAAGTAGAGGTATGCGCGAATAAATCGTACCTGCGCCACCATAGCCGCTTTCACGGCAGGGGCAGCGTCGGGTATCAAATCCACGTGGTCGATAAACACGTTGCTGGTTTTGATTCCCTGGTAGCACCATTTCCATTCGCTTTTGAAAATTCCGGTGCTGGAGTTTGCCTGTCCCTCGCGAATAAGCGTTACGTCGGACCCTCCTCGTGCTTCGATGAGGTTGTCGCTGAGCGCCTCATCCTGCCAAAGCTTATCTACCCCGTACATTTGATTGTAGGCCATGTTGAGCATCATGTTTGCCCGATCTAACGACGACCAAAACACGTCGTCGGTAAATTGGTTGGTGGGCAGCTGGTCGAGGCTGTTGCAGGCCGCCATAGCAATGCAGAGGAGCATTAAAGAAAAAGATTTCATTGTTTTTTTCATTGTCTTATTCTCCTATATTAAAAAGTTAAATCTAATCCCATACCGTAATACTTCAGCGATGGGTAGTTGCGGGCGCTGTTGGCGCCTGCAGGCCCCATATTATTGCCAAACTCCGAAGATTCGGGGTCTACAAACGACACATTGCTGAACGTAAACAGGTTTTGTCCGTTAACGTAAATACGCGCCTTGCCCACGCCAATTCTTTTAGTAAGCTTTTCCGGCACGGTGTAGCCCAGCACAATATTTTTAACGCGCATGTAGGAGCCGTCGTACAGGAAAAGGTCGGACCCTGTTCGGAAGTTCTGGCTGCTTATGGCCAGCCGCGGATAGCGGGCGTTGGTGTTGGTGGGCGTCCAGTAGTCCAGCTGGTGCTCATAAATAGCGTACCCGTAGCCGGAGTGGAAAGGCTCCACCAGCTCACCACGGATAAACATGTCGCGCTTTAGCACGCCTTGCAGGAAAATTCCAAAATCAACACCTTTCCACTCCACGTTGTAGCTAGCCCCAAACGAGTAGCGCGGGAATGCATTACCCAGGTAGCACCAGTCGTTGTCGTTTATTACGCCGTCGCCGTTACGGTCTACATACTTTACGTCGCCCAGCTGGTAGGTCACGCCGGCCATTGTAGCCCATGAGTCTATTTCGGACTGCGTTTGGAAAAATCCGTCGGTTTTATAGGCATAGTACGACCGTAGCGGCAGCCCTTCGCGCAAAATTGTCCGCATTTCATCGTTGCTGTTGAACGATTCATATCCTTCGAAGTGAACGACCTCATTCCACGAGTCTCCCATGTTGAAAGTAAAGCTGTGGTTGAAGTCGCCTGTTTTGAGCCGGTAGTCCAGCGTGATTTCCCAGCCTTGCGTGCGCATTTCGCCGGCGTTGTAGTTTTGCGGGTCTGTGCCGTAAATGTCGGGCACCTGCGGCGCCACCAAGATGTGGGTGGTATTCTTGTTAAAGAAGTCAAGCCCCAGCGTCAGGCTGTTGTTGAAGAACGACGCATCAAGCCCGATGTTGAAGGTATGCGATACTTCCCACTGCAAGTTTTCGGAAGCCGCTTTAAATCCCGCGCCGCCCATCATGGTGTTATCAAAGGCGTAGGTATCGGAGTAAATCTGGTAGGTAGTCATGTACTGGTACAAGTCCACATTTTGATTTCCCAACGTTCCGTAGGTAGCGCGCAGCTTCAGGTCACCCACGTTTTCGTGGTAGGAATCCATAAACGATTCCTGCGACACCCGCCACCCGGCCGAGAAAGAAGGGAAGAATCCCCAGCGGAAGGCCTTTTCAAAGCGCGACGACCCGTCGTAGCGGAACGACGCCTCGGCATAGTAGCGGTCGTCATAGTCGTAGCCTGCTCGACCGAATACAGAGGTAAGGCTCGTTTTCTTTGTATTTCCGGGCGTTACGGCCTGATCAGCCACGTTCACTTCGGAGCCGTCGCCGGCAATGCCGAGGTCTACGTTGGCGTATAAAATCTTGTTGCCGTTGGCGGTAAACGAATACGACTCATTTGACGCGCCCACCATAGCCGTGACGTGGTGCTTGCCGAAGTATTTATCGTAATCGGCCATGAGCTGCATATTGACTAAGTAAGACTGCTCGTTCCAGTCTTCGGTTTCATGGGTGGAGTTGGCAATGCTCGGTGTGCCGTTGATGTTCTGGTAACTGTAAAATTCCACCGGCAGCCGGCGAATGTAGCGGTGGTTGCGGAATACATCGGCGCCCAAGATGCCTTTTAGCTTCAGCCCGTCAACAATGCTCAGCTCCGTGGCCACGTTTGCGTTGATATAATCGTTGTCATGCCGGATGAAGCCGCCCGATTCCAGCATTCCCAGCGCGGTAAACTGCGTTAGGACGTCGTTTATCATGTATTTTCCCGTAGCAGGGTCTTTTTGCCGGTAGTAGTAGTACGACGGGATGCGGGTCACATCGGCCGCAGTATTGCCGAAATTTGCCGAGGTGCTCTCGTCATTATTCCTCGTATAGCTCATCAGCGCCGACAGCTTGAGGCGCTTGTATTCGGTCGTTAAATTTGAGCGAAGGTTGATGCGCTCAATACCGTAATCGGGGCCTACGTAGTTGCTTTCCTGATTAAAGTAGCCCGCCGACACCATGTAGGTAGAATGCTGGTCGCCGCCCGCAATGCTTACGTTGTAGGTTTGCTGGAGGCCATCTTTCAGGATGGTATTCTCGAATTGCTCGCCGTTGCCATGCTCGTAGAGATCGCGGATTTGCGCGGCGGTAAATTCAGGCTCCATTCCGGAGTTCACCCGCGCAATATTTTTCAGCGTTGCATTCTGGTAGCCTTCCGTTTTTGTGAATAAAAATTCGGGATGCTCCCATCCGACCATTGTGCTTACCTGCACCACAGGCGCTTGGTTTTTATGCCCCTTCTTGGTGCTCACCAGCAGCACGCCGTTGGCGCCCCGCGACCCGTAAATGGCCGCAGTACCCGCATCCTTCAAAATCGACACGCTTTCAATGTCATTCGGGTTCAGCTTATTAAAGCTGGCGTTATCGGATACCAACCCGTCAATGACGTACAAAGGGTCGTTGTTGTTCATTGTCCCCACCCCACGAATGTTGATATTCGTTTGCTGGTCGTTGGGGTTAGAGCTTCGCTGCTGAATGATAAGCCCCGGCGAAGCGCCCTGCAAAGCCTGCATTAAGTTCGCCACCGGACGGTTGGCAATGACGTCAGCCTTCACCTGATCTACCGCGCCCACCGTACGTCGCCGCGTGGTGGTGCCATACCCAATGACGATAACTTCATCCAGCGCCTTCAAATCTTTCTCCAAAATAATGGTAAGCGGCTGCCCCGTTACGGCAACTTCCTTGGGCGCAAACCCCAAGTAGCTCACCACGATAACCGCGTTGCGCGGAAGCTCCATGCTGAAGTTTCCGCGAATATCCGTAGAAACGCCAACAGTAGCGCCTTTTTGGATAACGGTTCCCCCGATTATTGGCTCGCCCGCCTCGTCCAAGACCGTGCCGACGACTTCTATTTTTTCACCGGCTTGTCCCTGAGCAGTAAGCGCTTTCGGTGTCAATAGCAGCAGCAACGACACAAAAAGCAACAAAAAGCTGCTCCATACGATTGTTTGTTTTTTACTCATCGAATCATTCATAATTAAAAGATATTCATTAAGATTAAAAATTGGTACGCCCATTCATGGCTTCTTCATTTACTTGTTGATGTTTTATTTGGTTAAAATACGCGAAATAAATAGTGTGTAATGGTGCCCCGTTTTGTAAAGATGTAATATTGGTAAAAACCAACATGCTGACAACAAAATAACCGCTTAACCACCGCCACATTCCGTACCCTACGGAACGGTAGCGATGAGGTGTAATTTATTTTCCATCAACATTTTATTCCTACGGAACAAGCATTTAATGAAATCGGAACCATTACAAGCTGGTTACTTTGCATACCTAAATGAAAGAACCATTTCCTGAGGAGGGGGGAGATATATCGGAAAAGGCATAAAGCGGCCTGCCTCTTACACAGCAGGATAAGCCATAATTACATATATGTATAATATATGAAATATTTTTTGTAACTTTGGCATTTTTAGGTGTGTGTGTGTGTGTGTGTGTGTGTGTGTGTGTGTGTGTGTGTGTGTGTGTGTGTGTGTGTGTGTGTGAGCGCGCGTCAACAACCAAACCGATAGCGCCCCGATTGCAGGCGAGCTCCCATCTAAAATTGAGTATGGTGAAAAGATGCGACATCAAAAAAAATTTAAATGTATATCATCAGATAAAATCAAGCCTACAACCAACATTGTTGCCTTATAAAATTTACAAAACAAAATGGCGCGGCTATAAAAATGCTATCACGGCGACAAAGGTATGATACTTTAAAGTTAAAATCATTTGAAAAAATGATTTTAGCACTTTAATTTTTGATATTTTTTTCCGCCAGAGAATTGCAGCAAGCAGGATTTGTAACTGTAAAGTGCTTATACACAGGAATAGCTTGTGCGAGGACAAAAATTATATAATGAAACATTCTGCCGGCAAAGGTATCTCCGCCAGCGGGTAAAGAGCGTAAATAAAAAGAGGGCAACCACAAGGGTTGCCCTACGCTACATTTCATCCCATATTGGTAGATGTATAATGTTGATTGTTATGTTTTTACACCTTGTCTTGGTGGCGTTTGGTTGCAGATGGCAGATGCATTTTCAGCATGATTTTTTTTCCCTTTACAGGCTTCCACCACCGCGGTGGCTGCGCCGCCGCGGGAAGAGCTGGTTGATGATTGCTGCCCCGCGCTGCCGGTGGTGGTCTACCACGTGCCGCTCCAACTTCTCCCGGTATATATCGCCTATGGTGACAAGGATTCCGGTTTCCTCCACCGCGCCAAACTCGTGGTTGATGGCGGTGCCAAAGGTTTTCATGGTTGCCGAAAGATTCATGTAGGAGTTGATGAGCGGAGGAATATACTCGCCCCGCGCGCGCACCTCGCGCGAAAGAATCTTATGGTCTTCCTCGTAGCTGCGTCCGGTAAACAGGGCGTCGAGCGCGTGCTTGTCTATATTCAGCTCGAGCGGCTCCATCGGCAGCACGAGGTTTTCCTTGTCGGGGAAATGCTTTTGCATAAAGTACAGCACCATGTTGCGCGCCTCCACGTTGTAGGAGGTGTACATGGTGACCTTGCCGAAGAGGTAGCGCAGGTTGGGATGGTTTAGTATTAATCCCCCCAGCCCGTCCCACAGGTTATCGAGCGCGTAGAGGCTGCGGGAGTTGCGGCGGGAGCTCTGGAAGTCGGGCTGCACGAACGAGCGCCCCAGCTCTACGGTGTAGGGCATGTAGTCGGCCTTAAACTTGTCGGAGAAGTGGAAGAGCTCGGATGTTGCCAAGTCGGAGATTTCGCACTCGTTGGTGTAGATGTAGCGGTATCCCCCCAGAATCTCTTGCTCGCGCGAGTTCCATACGATGAGCTGCTTGTATGGGTTTTTCGACACGTCAAACGGGTCTATGTCGATAGCTTTACCCGTTCCGCCTCCCGCCACGCGGAAGCTTATTTCGCGCAGGCGTCCAATCTCAAGCATGGTGTTGGGGGCGTTATTGTTGTCCAGAATGTAGAGCTCATTGTCGCCCTTGTTCGTTTTTTTCAAAAACTTATCTTCACTCAGCTCGTGCAGGATGAGCCGCCTGTCTATTGGAGCTATGATTGGTTCCATCTTCATTGTAGTTACAAAAATTTTAAGTTACGAATTGCGAATCTTTGAATTTTCCCGCAGGCTGTAGGTTTTTTTGCGGACAAAATCCACCCATTCGCTTACATTTTTTTCTTTAGAGAACGTTTCATGCGGGATTGCCTCCCCGATGTATAGCTTGAAGCTGCCGTTGCGCTGCTTGAAGAGCTCGTCGGCGAGGTACAGCATTTCCAAGTTTGCCTTTATCCCCAGCCGCTTGCGCCAGTTGGCCAAGCCGTAGAAGAAGCTGGAGTTGCGCCCCTCAAAGAACATGGGGACGACGTTGCGCTTGTGCTCCACGGCCATTTTGACGAAGCTTTTTCGCCACGGCAGGTCGGTAATTTCACCCCTTATTTTTCGCGAGCAGAGCCCTGCCGGAAAGTAGAGCAGCTGAGCGTCGGAGCTCAGACATTCGCGCAGCTGCCGCACCGCTTCTGCCGGCTGCGCGCCGTGCTTGTTGATGGGCAAGAACAGCGGTTGCAGCGGTTGCAGCCAAAGGAGGAAGTCGTTTACCGGAAACTTGACGTTGGGAAAAATTTGGCCGATGGCGTCCATGATAATCGCTCCGTCCAGCCCGCCCAGCGGGTGGTTGGCAACAAACAGGTAGCGCTCGCCCTGCTGTAGCCGCTCTGCTCCTTGCAGGCTGTAGGAAATGTTGAGGTAGCGAATCAAGTCGTGCAGGAATGGCAGGCCGGGCGTGCGGAACGTTGTCAGCACGTGGTTAACCTCATCCTGATGCAGGATACGCTTGAGGTAGCGCAGCGCAAAGCGCGGGATGCACCTCAATAAACGTGGATTTTTGTATGCTATAAGTTTTTCTATGTCAATTGTTTGTATACTTTCCACGGTTAAGACAGAGTTTTTATTTACAATGGGACAAAGATAAGGATTTTATAGATAACAGTTGCTATGTAGCTTTTTTTTATCAAAATATTTTTTCTGCGATGGAAGTTATCAACACAAAATGTTTAGAACCTGTTGGCATCAGGCGTATAAGCTGCTTTCACATAGCATATTTGATTGGATTTTAGCTGCTTAATATCAACAGCACATAGGGCGGGTTAAGGTGTTGAAAAAAAAAGCAGCAGCACGCCGTGGGTAAAAATGTTGCATAATGGGAAGATATGTGTAACTTTGTGTAGCGTAAAAGTAGCGCTCAAATCATGTTTATAGGTAGCCATACATGCAAGCTCGACGAAAAGGGAAGAGTCCCGTTTCCGGCAGCATTCCGCGCCTCCGCCGCCTCAAGCGACGGGCAGGTGCGGCTTGTTGTGCAGCGCGAGCCGGCGGTAAAGTACCTTACGATAATGACCAAAGCGGTGTGCGAGCAGGAGGTTGAGTTCTTCGAGAAGTCGCTCGACCCATACGACGACGAGCAGCGCCACCTCATTGACGATTTGTTTCAAAACATGGATTCGATAGACCTTGACGCCGCGGGGCGCATACAGCTGCCCAAGCGGTTTGTAGAAAAAGCAGGCATCAGCAAGGAGGTGACCTTTGTGGGCGTGGGCAACAAGGTGAAGCTCTGGGATAAGGCTACCTACGACCAGAGCGTTATGCCCGACGAGGAGGCTGCGGCGTTGAGGAGAAAGTACTTGAGAAGAAAGGAAAAAACAACCTAACAATTTGAAATTTTGAACTCATACCACGTACCGGTTTTGCTAAAAGAAAGCGTAGACGGCTTGGAGGTAAACCCCAGCGGCGTTTACGTTGACCTGACGTTTGGCGGCGGCGGGCACTCGCGCGAGATACTGAAGCGCCTGGGTCGCGGAGGTCGCCTGATAGCGTTTGACCAAGACGCCGACGCCCTCAGGGCGGGCAGCGTGGTGGACAGCAAGCGGCTAACGCTGGTGAGGGGCAACTTCCGCTTTTTGCGAAGCTACCTGCGCTACTATGCGGTAGAGGAGGTAGACGGAATTTTGGGAGACCTTGGCGTGTCGTGGCACCAGCTTGACACCGCCGAGCGCGGCTTCTCCTTCAGGTTTGACGCGCAGCTCGACATGCGCATGAACAGCCAGGGCGAGCGCACGGCAGAAGCGCTGCTCAACACGTACAGCGTGTCGGAGCTGGGCAGAATTTTTTCCGACTACGGCGAGCTGTGCAACGCTTCCAAAATAGCCAAGTTTATAGAGGCGGCGCGGCGCAAATCGCACATTGTAGCGGCCAGCGAGCTGGTAGAAATACTGCGCCCCGTGCTCCCGCCATTTGACGAGCACAAGTACCTGGCCAGAATCTTTCAGGCGCTGCGCATAGAGGTGAATCAGGAGATGCTGGCGCTGGAGCAAATGCTGGAACAGGCGGCAAAATCGCTGAAGGTGGGTGGCCGAATGTCAATCATTACCTACCACTCGCTGGAGGACAGAAGGGTGAAGAACTATATGAAGTGCGGCAACGTAAGCGGGCGAGCCAAGAGGGATATTTTCGGAAACGTGAACGCTCCGCTTAAAGTAGTAAACAAAAAAGTGATACTTCCCAGCGACGAGGAGGTGCAGAAAAACCCGCGGTCGCGGAGCGCAAAGCTCCGCGTCGCACAAAAAATAGCGTAGAGTATGCTTTTCAAGAAGCCTGTAGAGTTTGAAGACGTAAAGGAGCTCAAGAAAAAAACCAAGCTCAAGCTGACCGATGTTGTCACCGGCAACGCCAACCTGCGCCGCATGTTGAGCGACAACATCGGATTCCTCCTCCTTTTGGCGGCCGTTGGCTTTCTGTACATCTTCAACCACTACGCGGTGGAAAGCAAGGTGAAGCGCAAGGTGGAGCTTCAGGAAAAGGTGAATAGCCTGAAGGACGAGGCAACCGCTACCCACGCCCAGCTCATAGGCATTACCAGCCAAACGAGCGTAATAAAGGAGGTGGAGCGCAGGGGGCTGAGCCTGAAGGAATCGCAAAAGCCGCCTGTGAGGATAGCCGGCGACATGGAGCGCCGGAAGTAAAATTTTAAAACCATAATTGCTGTAGCTGTGTCAGTAAAGTCTACCATAAGAAACCGCTTTACCTTCGTATACCTTACGCTGGCGCTTGTTGCTATCGCCATAGCGGTGCAGCTGGTGCGGATTGCTACCGGCATGGACGGCAAGTGGAAGACGGTGGTCGAAATTAAGGATAGGATATACCGCGAAAAGGCCATTCCGGTTGGCCGCGGCAACATCCTGGCGTACGACGAGAAGCTGCTGGCCACCACCATCTACAGCTACAAGCTGTTTAGCGACCTCAACGCAACGGGGCTCCACGACGCTACGTTCAACAAGTACGTTGACACGGTGGCGCTGAGCCTGCACCGCGTCATTAAGGATAAAAGCGCCGAGGCCTACGCCAGAGCGCTGAAAAGCGACCGGCAGAAAGCGCTCAACGACGCCAAAAAGAAAACGCACCGCTACCGCCCGCTGGTAGCCCGCGCCGTTACCTACACCGAGATGAAGAAGCTGAGCGAAACGCCGCTTCTGAGCCGCGACCCCAACAGCGGTGGGCTGATTGTAGAGCCGCAGATACGCCGCCTGCTGCCCTACGAGGCCGTGGCGCGAAACACCGTAGGCCGCACCAACGGCGAGGGGCGGGGGTACGTAGGCATTGAGTACTTCTTCAACAAGGAGCTGGCCGGCAAGCAGGGCATGGTGAAGCTGCGCAAAACGGTGGGGAAAAAGCAGTGGATACCCCTGCAAAGCAAGCCCGACGTAGCGCCGGTGGAGGGCAGCGACATTATCACCACGCTCGACGTAGACTTGCAGGAAATGGCGGAGGGCGAAATTGTGAAAAGCCTGCTGAAAAACCCCGACCTCGAGTGGGGTACCGCCGTGATTATGGAGGTGGCCACCGGCGAGGTGCGCGCCATTGCCAACAAGAAGCGGGAGGGAAAAGACCGCATTGTGGAGGAAGAAAACTACGCGCTATACTACAGCAAAGACCCGGGGTCGACCTTCAAGCTGGCCTCCTTCATGATTATGCTGGAGAAGAACCTCAAGCTCACCGACACGGTGGACACCAAGGACGGCAAGACAACCAAGTACGGCAAAACCTTTGAGGACGAAGGCTCAAAGGGTGGCGTGCTAACGCTACAGCAGGCGTTTGAAAAATCGTCGAACGTGGGCACGATTGAGCTGTCGAAAAGGCTATACGAGAGCAAGGACGGCAAGCGGGATTTTGCAGAGCGCATTGAGGCGCTCAAGCTCAGGGAGGTGGTAAACTTTGACATCTCGCCCGGCAAGACGGGCGTTGCGCCAAACATCAAGTCGGTGGACAGGTTTTCGGGGCTCACCCTGGAGATGATGAGCATAGGCTACGAGCTCGAGATAACGCCCATGCAAACGCTGGCGCTCTACAACGCCGTGGCAAACAACGGCGTGATGGTGCACCCCAAGTTCATAAAGGCGGTGCGGCAGGACGGCAGAGTAGTAAGAACGTTCCCAACGCAGGTGGTGCACGCCTCCATCTGCTCAAAGAGCACGCTGGACAACCTGCACCAAATGCTGGTGGCAACGGTGGAGAACGGCACGGCGCGGAGGGCGCGCAGCAGCTCATTCCTGATTGCCGGAAAAACGGGCACCGCGCACATTGCCGAGCCGCAGCGAGGGTACACTAACCAGAAGCTGTCGTCGTTTGCGGGGTACTTTCCGGCCGACAGGCCTGTGTACAGCTGCATCGTGGCGTTCAAGACAATCAACACGCCCAACAAGGCATACGGCGGCGCCATTGCCGCGCCGGTGTTCAAGGAGATAGCAGAAAAGGTATACGCGCGCTCCGTCACGTGGCAGCCACCCATAACGGAGAAGGCCGCGCTTGCCGAAGCCCCCTACACCAAAAGCGGCAGCTACAGCAAGCTACAGCAGGCGCTTGGCCGCTTCGACCTTGCCCTGAGCGCCGAGCCCTACGCGAGCGAGTGGGTCACCACTGAGCAGCGCGGCAGCGAGGTGGTGGCCTACAACAGGGGGATGGTGAAAAGCCTTACCCCCAACGTCAAGAACATGGGCCTACAAGACGCCATTTATATCTTGGAAAACAGCGGGCTAAAAGTCCGCTTCTCGGGGAGGGGCGTAATACAGCAGCAAAGCCCCGAGGCGGGAACTCCCTACGCTACGGGAGATGTGGTAGCGCTAACGTTGAGCTATAATTAGAGTAAACAGTTGAGCTATGAATTTTACAGAAATACTAAAGCAGGTAGACACGCTGGAGGTGCACGGCAGCCCCGACGTTGACATTACCTCCATCAGCAATAGCAGCAGGGAGGCCGGCAAGGGCTGCTGCTTTGTGGCGCTTAGGGGCGCTCAGGCCGACGGGCACGCGTTTATCCCCGGCGCCGTTGCCGGCGGCGCAGCCGCCGTTATTTGCGAGCAGCTACCCGATGCGCTTAGCCCCAGCGTCTGCTACGCCGTGGTGAAGAGCAGCAGCAGCGCGGTGGGGCTGGCAGCGTCGGCGTTTTACGGCAACCCTTCGCGCAAGCTCAGGCTGGTGGGCATAACCGGAACTAACGGGAAAACAACCACCGCAACCCTACTCTACCGCCTCTTCAAGGCGCTGGGGTACAAGGTAGGGCTTATCTCTACGGTGGTCTATCAGGTAGACGATACATCGCTTGAGGCAACCAACACCACGCCCGACGCCATTACCCTCAACCGGATGATGCGCCAGATGGTGGAGCAGGGCTGCTCCTACTGCTTTATGGAGGTGAGCTCGCACGCCATTGTGCAGCAGCGTATCGGCGGGCTGCACTTTGCAGGCGGCATTTTCAGCAACCTTACGCACGACCACCTCGACTACCACAGGACGTTTGAGGAGTACCTCAGGGCAAAGAAGATGTTCTTTGACGCGCTGCCCAAAGAGGCATTTGCGCTTACCAACGCCGACGAGCGCAACGGGAAAGTAATGGTGCAGAACACCCAGGCGCAGGTAAAAACCTACGGCCTGCGCACGCCCGCTGACTTCAAGTGCCGCATCGTGGAGCAGCACATAGACGGAATGTTGCTCGACCTCAACGGAACGGAGCTTTGGACAAAGCTCATTGGCGACTTCAACGCCTACAACGTAAGCGCCGTCTACGGGGCGGCCATGCTGCTGGGCGCGTCGCACGACGAGGTGGTGCGCATTATCAGCACGCTTAGCGCGGTGGCCGGACGGTTTGAGTACGTAAAGTCAGACGGCGGCGTTACCGCCATTGTGGACTACGCGCACACCCCCGACGCGCTCGCCAACGTCCTTGCCACCATCAACAGGCTGCGCAGGGACGGACAGAAGCTGATAGTGGTGGTGGGCTGCGGCGGCAACCGCGACCGCACCAAGCGCCCCATCATGGCGCACGAGGCCACCGAAAACAGCGACGTAGTAATCCTCACCAGCGACAACCCCCGCGAGGAAAACCCGCAGGATATTCTGGACGAAATGTACGCCGGCGTGAGCGCCGCGGCGCGCAAAAAAACCACCGTCATTGCCGACCGCCGCGAGGCAATCAACACCGCGGTGACGTTTGCCCAAAAGGGCGACATCATTCTGGTGGCAGGCAAGGGGCACGAAACCTACCAGATTGTAGGAAAAGAGAAGCTCCACTTTGACGACAAGGAAGCGCTAACGGCAGCCTTTGCCAAATTTGACCCGACCCGTTGACCCTAACAGGGTTTAAAACCCTGTTAGGGTGTTAAGCCCGGGTCAAGAGGAGAATTTGACCATAACAGAGTTCAAAATCCCGTTAGGATTAGAAAGATTAGAAGAATTAGGATATAACTTGTAAACTGATAAAAGCTATGCTATACCACCTCATTAGCTACTTAGGGAGCGTTTATGATTTCCCCGGCGAGCGGCTGTTTGGCTACATCTCGTTTCGCGCCGGCGTGGGCGTGCTGATGTCGCTGACTATGGGGCTAATGTTTGGCCGGCGCATCATCAGGCTGCTGCAAAGGAAGCTCATCGGAGAGGAGGTGCGCGACCTCGGGCTCGAGGGGCAGCTCCAGAAGCGCGGAACGCCCACCATGGGAGGCCTCATCATCCTGCTCAGCATCCTCGTCCCAACGCTGCTGCTGGCCGACCTCACCAACATGTACACGTGGCTTATGGTCATCAGCACCGTATGGCTCGGCACGCTGGGCTTTCTGGACGACTACATCAAGGTGTTCAAGAAGAACAAGTCGGGGCTACAGGGCAAGTTTAAGATAGTGGGGCAGGTAGGCTTGGGCATAATCATCAGCCTCCTGCTCTACGCGGGCGATACCTTTGTGGTGCGCGACAGGCTTCCCGCAGGCCACCCCGAGGCGCAGCGGGTAGCCATAGGGAGCGCAGAGAATCCAAAGGTAATCTACCTCAGCGAGGCGCGCAAGAGCACCAAGACAACCATACCGTTCTTCAAGAACAACGAGCTGGACTACACCATGCTCGTCCCCGGCTTCCTGAGGGAGCATCAGCAGGCTGCCGGATGGATTATCTTCACGCTGGTCACCATCTTTATCGTAACGTCGGTGTCCAATGGCGCCAACCTGACCGATGGCATGGACGGGCTGGCCGCGGGCGTATCCATCATCATTGGCGTAACGCTGGGCATCCTTGCGTACCTGTCGAGCAACGTGATTTACGCCGACTACCTGCAAATACTGTACATCCCCAGCTCCGGCGAAATGGTCATCTTCATGGCCATTGTCATAGGCGCGCTCATAGGCTTCCTGTGGTACAACTGCTACCCGGCGCAGGTGTTCATGGGCGACACGGGCAGCCTTGCGCTGGGCGGCATTATTGCCGTATTTGCCATCATCATCCGCAAGGAGCTGCTCATTCCCATTCTGTGCGGCGTATTCCTTGCCGAAAGCCTGTCGGTGCTCATTCAGGTAGGCTACTTTAAGTATACGAAGTGGAGGTATGGTCAGGGGCGCAGGATATTCCTCATGGCGCCGCTGCACCACCACTACCAGAAGAAGGGCATGCCCGAGGCAAAGATTGTGGTACGATTTTGGATTATTACAGCGCTGCTGGCCATTGCAGCCGTGCTGACGCTCAAAGTAAGATAGCGGGGATAGCGCCCCGCTCATTATTCACCTAATTTATTCATCGCTAAAAACTAAAAAACTTATGGCATTAGATTTCAAGCTCAAGGATGTGATGCACCGCATCACCGTAAAGTTCTTTCCGGCCTACCTGCCGGATGCAAAGAAGCCCTACAACCTGCGCGCCATGTACCAGCCTGTGCTGGACATTCACGGCATTGCGTCAAAGGCAGAGGTGTACAATATTACCACCGCGCCCAAGGTGATTGAGGAGGGCGCCACCGCGTTAGCGGAGCTCATCTACTACTTAGCAGCAGATGGCTACAGAATTAGCACGCCCATGTTCAACCTGCGGGTAGGCATACCGGGCGAGTATGAGGGGCACGAGACCCACCTCCCCGATGGCATAGCTCCCCGCGGGCTGATTACGCTTGCAGCTCCGCTGCGCGAGTACCTGAGCGAGAACGTTGCCATACAGTTCGATGGCATTGAGAGCAATGAAGGCTTCATAGGCAGCTTCTACGATAATCAATCCGGTACAACTGATACATTTATTAGCCCCGGCAGGCTATACACTATTCATGGCGGCGGGCTAAAGATTGCCTCTGACGCAGAGCATGTCGATGTTACAGGACTTTACTATGAGGAAGCCGAAACCGGTGAGCGAATCCACGAAGAAATGAAAGATATAGTACAAAATGAAGCAACCACTATATCAGGGCAAGCGCCATCAAGCATAGTCCCGGGCAAAAGCTACTATATCGTGATACGCACGCAGTCGTCAGTAAGAGGTAGCGTTAAGCTGCTCAAAAATGTGCGCGAGG
>JAIRXY010000183.1 GCA_031268055.1 Prevotellaceae bacterium
ATGATTATATATTTTGCATTTTGCATTTTGCATTATGCTATCTCATATAAAATACGTATATCATAATATGCGCCTATAAAGAATTATATATAATCTATTTAAAGTCATATAAGTACAGATATTGTATTTTGTATTATACTATTTTATATAGGATATGTATGCTATAATATGCATTTATAAATGTCAGCATGTAATCTAATTAAAATCACATAGCTACATATATTGTATTTTGTATTGTGCTATCTCGTATAGAATACGTATATTAAAATATGCATTAATGAGGAGTTGTATATAATGCACTTAAAATCATGTAATTATATATATTGTATTTTGTAGTATACTTTTTTGTATGAAATACGCATATCAAAATATACGTTTGTAAAAAATATGGTCTAATATATTTAAAACCATATAATTATGAATATTATATTTTGTATTATACTTTTTTTTATCAGAAATGTATTTTGAAATATATATTTTATTCTTACCTTTGCACTTTCAAATATACTTCTTATAATATCATTTTTATTATGGAGTCGCTACTCATAAACTACAGAAATCGAATGGGGCAAACCAACGATCAGTTTGTAAGATATCTGATGCCTCAGATTCATTGGGAGGAAAGGCTTTCCGGCATAATCGGAGCAAGGGGTACAGGGAAAACAACCTTGATGCTTCAGTACATTAGGCAAAACCTTGACTCGACAAAAGCTTTTTATGTCACCTTGGATGACCTTTATTTTGCCAAGAATCGTTTGGTAGATTTGGCCTACAAGCTGTGGCAGGAGGGTATTACTCACCTATTTATTGACGAAGTGCACAAGTATCCCTACAACACTTGGGCGCAAGAATTGAAAAATATTTACGATTCGTATCCCGAAATGCATACGGTTTTTTCCGGCTCTTCCATTCTGAAAATCTACGAAGGTAATGCCGACTTGAGCCGCAGGGCTGTCGAGTATGAGCTGTTTGGGTTGTCGTTTCGGGAATTTCTGTCGCTTGAAGGGGTTAAAAATATATCGACAGTGTCGTTGGAAGATTTGCTAAAGAGGCATGTTGAGATTGCTTCTGATATTACTAACGGTATCAAAATTATGCCCTTGTTCAGAAAATACCTGCAAACCGGCTATTTTCCCTACTACAAAGAAGGGTTGCCTACCTACAAGCGGAAGCTGATTAACACGCTTAACGCAGTGCTGGAGACTGATTTACCCGCTACTGAGAATATTGAGTTTGCTTCGGTGCAAAAGCTGAAAAGGTTGCTGAAAATTATTGCTGGGCTGGCTCCCTTTGCACCGAATATGTCCCAGCTGGGTGGCTACGTGGATATACAGAGAAGTAACTTGCCTAAAAGCCTGCTGCTCTTGGAGCGGGCAAGAATGCTGGGGTTGCTGCGCGTCAGCGGCAAAAATCTAAGCCCTTTGAGTAAACCGGCCAAGATTTACTTGGACAACCCCAACCTTGCCTTCGCTTTGGGAGATGAAAATACGAATATTGGCAACTTGCGGGAAACTTTTTTCTACAACCAGCTGAGAACGATAGGCAGTGTAACTGATGCGCAGAAAGGCGATTTTACTGTCAATGGACGATTTATTTTTGAAGTAGGCGGAAGAAGCAAATCGTTTGCGCAAATAGCTAATATTCCCGACTCGTATCTTGCAATTGACGAAGTAGAAATTGGCCTTGGAAATCGTATCCCTTTGTGGATGTTTGGATTGCTTTATTAATCAAGCCGGAGCGCTGTAAGAGCTGAATCTTGCGGCATTCCGGCTTAATTTTTGCTGCAAGAGAGCGTCGAAAAGCAAGAGGCTTCTGCTATAATTCTTATCTTTATTGCTATGCAAAGTTTTGTTGTTCAGTATACTACAAATATATAAACTCTTAATAATGGTACTCAACTATATTTGGATAGGTTTTTTTCTTGTAGCCTTTGTGGTTGCGCTGGTCAAGGCGTTTGCCTTTGGTGATACCGAAATTTTTACAGCTCTTATGGGGTCAACTTTTGAATCGGCCAAAACCGCGTTTGAGCTTTCTATCGGGCTAACAGGCGTGCTGTCGCTATGGCTTGGCTTTATGAAGATTGGCGAGCGTGGAGGAGTTGTTGCTTTTCTTTCGCGCTTAGTGGCGCCTGTTTTCCAAAAATTATTTCCGGATTTACCTAAGAATCATCCGGCTGGCGGCTCCATATTCATGAACCTCTCGGCCAACATGCTGGGGTTGGACAACGCCGCAACACCGCTCGGGCTAAAAGCCATGCAGCAAATGCAAGAGCTTAATCCGCAGAAGGACAGAGCAACTAACCCTATGATTATGTTTCTTGCGCTCAACACGTCCGGGCTTACGCTCATCCCCATTAGCGTTATGGTCTATCGCGCGCAAATGGGCGCTGCCAACCCCTCCGATGTATTCCTGCCCATCCTGATTGCCACCTATTTTTCTACGCTCGCGGCGGTTGTAGCCGTTTGCCTGTACCAAAGAATCAACCTGCTTAACCGCTCAATGCTGCTGTTTTTTGGCGGGCTTACTGCCGTCATTGTGCTGCTCACCTTTTTCTTTTCGTCGCTGCCTAAAGATAAAGTAGGGCTTTACTCTGCTTTTGGCGCAAACTTTCTGCTGCTTACCATTATTATGGGGTTTATTGTGGCAGGGTTGAGGAAGAAAATCAACGTGTACGAGGCGTTTATTGACGGCGCAAAAGATGGGTTTAAAACAGCCGTTACCATTATTCCGTACTTGGTGGCTATGCTGGTTGCAGTGGGTTTGTTTCGCGCCTCGGGAGCTATGGACGTTTTGGTAGGCGGCATTGCAGCCCTCTTTGAATGGATGGGGGTTAACGCTGATTTTGTAGGGGCGCTGCCCACGGCGCTCATGAAGCCATTGAGCGGAAGCGGTGCGCGCGGCATGATGGTAGACGCTATGAGAACTTACGGCGCAGATTCATTTGTAGGCCGCTTGGCGTCGACTATACAAGGCGCTACCGATACAACGTTTTATATTCTCGCCGTTTACTTTGGCAGCATAGGCGTGAAGCACACGCGGTACGCCGTAACCTGCGGGTTGCTGGCTGATTTAGTAGGTATTGTGGCGGCTATTTTGGTGGCTTACGTGTTTTTTTAGCCTACGCTTCTTTGCTCAAAAAATCCGTGCTCATCAGCGTTTCCTTTTTCCACGTCATTTTCTTGCCAAAGCCGAAGCGATTGTCGGTGAGCTTTGCCCAAGTAGGCTCTAATATCCAAAAGGTGGTGTTGAGCAGAGCGGCGTACGGAAAACGGCGCATGTAAATCCGCTTTACGGCTTTTGGCATATCACCCACAGGGCGATATGCCAATCCTTGCAGCTGCAACCCTTGAATTTTACCTACGATTTCGGTTTCGAGCGCAATGTTGGCGCTCACGTACATGTTGTGAGAAATATCGCACACATGCTTGGTGTTGCTTTCCGACGAAAATATAAAACAATCTTCCTCCTCCATGTATGCGTAGAACACCGAGCAGCAGTAAGGCTCATCGTTGAAGCATGTGGCCAGGGTCATCACGTGGTGCTCCTTGATGACGTCAATAAATGGTTGGGGCATACGGTTCATGTCATGGGCAATAGAAAGATAGCTGGCTATCCGCATTTGGAGTTGCCGCAATTTGAGCAAATGAGGCACCCCTCCTGATACACGAACTGAGTTGAATCGCACACGCTACACCGCTTTCCTTGCTTGGCTTCGGTGCCATTGGGGATGTAGCGTTTTAGCGCGCGCTCAACGCCGTTCTTCCACGTGTTGATGGTTTCGCTGTTGAGGTGCAGACCTTCAATAAGGTTGATGACGTCAACAATGGGCATGCCGTTGCGCAGCACGCCGGAGATAAGCCGTGCGTAGTTCCAAAATTCTTTATCGAACATGTACGAAATACCTTTTACCACTTGCATAATGCCACGCTTGTCGGTATATTCGAGGTTGTAAATTTTGCCCAACTCGGGGTCGGTTGCCTTTACAATGCGGCCTTTATCTACCGATTTAGGTAGCCAAAGCCCATCTTCGGTAGCCACGCCGGTAAATATTTCGTAAGGATTTCCGTTGTACAGGCCGACAAACGCTATCCACTCCTCACTTCCGTTTTTGAAGCGGATAATATCAGCATCCAACGACTCCGGTCGCTTGGTTGGCATTTTTTTGTCGTCTTCTTTTTTGTTGTCGGTAGTGGCAATTAGTATGCCGTCGCGCGATCCGTCGCGGTACACCGTGATGCCCTTGCACCCGCTTTCCCAAGCTGTTTGGTATACGTTGGCCACCATTTCCTCGCTGATGTCGTTGGGGAGATTTACCGTAACGCTTATTGAGTGGTCTACCCACTGCTGCATTCTTCCCTGCATCTTCACCTTGGCCACCCAATCCACGTCGTTGGCAGTTGACTTGTAGTAGGGCGATTTTTCGATTACTGCCTGCATAAATTCCGCACTTGCATTTGCCACCTCGCTCACGTTGTATCCGTTTTCTTCGAGCCACGTGACAAACTTGTGGTGTCCAACAGAGTATTCCTCGTAAGCGTCACCTTTTTTGTCCACAAAGTCCACTTTTATGTTTTTGTCGTTGTGGTTTACCTTGCGGCGGCGCTTGTAGAACAGGCTGAACACCGGCTCAATGCCCGATGTGGTTTGCGTCATTATGCTTGTGGTGCCGGTAGGGGCAATGGTGAGCATAGCGATGTTGCGGCGGCCGTGCTGCTGCATATCTTCATACAATTCGGGGTCTGCCTCGCGGATACGGTTAATCATTGGGTTGTTTTCTTCGCGCTTGGCGTCGTATATCTTGAATGCGCCGCGCTCCTTTGCCAGCGTTACCGAGGCGCGGTATGCCTCGATAGCAAGAGTTTTTTGCTTATCTACCGAAAAATCGATAGCCTCGTCGCTGCCGTAGCGCAGCCCCATAGCGGCCAGCATATCACCTTCGGCGGTGATACCCAAACCTGTGCGCCGCCCAATAATTGCTTTTTCGCGAATTTTCTTCCACAAGCTATACTCCACGTTTTTGATGTCGTTCTGCTCTGGGTCAGATTCTACTTTGGCAAGAATGGCGTCTATTTTTTCGAGCTCAAGGTCTATCACGTCATCCATAATGCGGGCAGCCTTGTACACGTGCTCCTTGTAGAGGTCAATATCGAACGTAGCCTTTGGCGTAAACGGTTTTTTTACGTAGCTGTACAGGTTGATAGCCACCAACCGGCAGCTGTCGTACGGGCACAGCGGAATTTCGCCGCAGGGGTTGGTTGATATAGTGCGAAAGCCCATATCGGCGTAGCAATCCGGCACCGATTGCTCTATGATGGTATCCCAAAAGAGTATGCCCGGCTCGGCGCTCTTCCATGCGTTGTGGACAATTTTTTTCCACAGCTTTTGCGCGTCTATTTCTTGCCGGAATTGAGGCTCGCTTGAATCTACCGGATATTGCTGTACGTATGGCCTGCCGCTTTTTACGCACTCCATAAATTCGTGGTCTATTTTTACCGAGACGTTTGCTCCCGTGACCTTGCCGGTTTCCATTTTGGCGTCAATGAACTTTTCGGCATCGGGGTGCTTTATGGAAACGCTCAGCATAAGGGCTCCACGGCGGCCGTCCATAGCCACCTCGCGGGTGGAGTTGGAGTAGCGCTCCATGAAAGGTACAAGCCCTGTTGAGTTGAGCGCGCTGTTGAGCACAGGCGTTCCGCTGGGGCGAATGTGCGACAAGTCATGCCCCACTCCACCGCGGCGCTTCATGAGCTGCACCTGCTCCTCGTCTATACGGAAAATGCCACCGTAGGAATCGGCAGGGGGCGTAGCGCCAATCACAAAGCAGTTGGAGAGCGACCCTACCTGATAGCCGTTGCCGATGCCCGTCATGGGGCCTCCTTGCGGCACTACGTATTTGAACTTATCAAGCAGCTCAAAAATTTCGGCGGCAGTCATGGGGTTTGCATACTTTTTTTCAATGCGCTCCAACTCGCGCGCCAAGCGCTTGTGCATATCGGTGGGCGTGTGCTCGTAGATGTTGCCGTATGAATCTTTCAAGGCATACTTGTTTACCCAGTTTTTGGCGGCCATTTCGTCTCCTCCAAAGTATACAGCGGCATCGGCAGTGGCCTCTGCGTGGGTATATATTTTTTTCTTGGTTGGTTCCGACACTTTCAAATTTTGTTCGTCAGCAATAGCTATGGGAGTTTTTTCATTCGTTACTTTCTCCTCTTTTGTTTTAGCAAAAAAATCAACTTCCATAATATTAAGCAGTTAGGATTGTGAAAAAATATATTGTTATTATAGCATCTAATTAAATATTCAAGATTGTTCAAAAGCATGTTTTTGCGCATTACTCCTTTTGAAGAATGCCGCGGCGCAGCATTTTTTAAATCGGAATTATGGTAAACTATTTGTGAGCTGAGAGCGATACCAACACTCAAGTCGTCTTAGTTACAAACTTTTCTAAATGAGCTGGTAAGAAACCTTACGTTCATTTTTGACAGGCGGCTTTTGAACACACGAAATTACAACTTAACTTTCTTGTGAAACGAATTTTGGAGAGTGCAATTATCAACAAAATATTAAGG
>JAIRXY010000190.1 GCA_031268055.1 Prevotellaceae bacterium
TCAAAAGAGTAGGCGCTTACGATAGCGCCCATTGCCATGTCGTCGGACACAACCATTCCGTCAAATCCCAAGTCGCTCCGTATCATTCCTACTATTTTGGACGAAAGCGTTGCAGGATATTTCCCGTCAAGCTTTTTGTTGAATACGTGCGATACCATTATGGCGTCGCAATGTCCGCTCTTCACCAGCTGCCGGTAGGGTATCAGCTCCTGCCTTGTCCATGTTCCGGTAACGTCGGTAAGCCCAAGGTGCGAGTCGACCGTGCTGCTGCCATGCCCCGGAAAATGCTTTGGCGAGGTGATAACGCCGCACCGACGATGCTCCTCAACCCAAATACGGGCGTGCTTTGTCACCACATCCGGCATTGCCGAAAAGCTACGCTGAACTTTCCCAACTATGGGGCACTGCGGGTTTACGTCCACATCTATGCACGGCGCAAAGTTGAAGTTAACCCCCAGCTCCTTGAGTAGCTGCGCTGTTTTGGCGGCGTAATGCCTTGTTGTATCGGCGTTATCCAACGCGCCCAGATGCTTTGCGCTCACGGTGGGAGGAAATCCCGTCGAGGTTTTAAGCCGGCTTACCATTCCGCCCTCCTGATCGATGGAGATGACGAGCTTTCCACCGGCAAGCCGCTGCAAGTCGCCGCACAGCCTTGTGAGCTGCGCGGGCGAGGTAATGTTTCGTCCGCGCGTTTTGCTCACAGCGTCGTAGTCAAACAGGATTACGCCGCCCACGTGCAGGTTTTTTATATCGCTGTAAATATGGTTGGCGCTCGTTAGCTCCGTGCCGCGAAAGCCGACGATGAGCAGCTGCGCAATCTTGTAGCGCAAGCTATCGGCGGCTTGTAGCGACAAGCAGCAAAGCATGGCGAGGAGAAGAAAAAAAAACTTCACCGAAGATTTCGGATTTTGAATTTCACCTGCATTCTTAATCATTAACATTCAGGCTACCAAATATTTGCCCTGTTTTCAGGCGCAAAGTACATAGCGTCGCCGGGCTGTACGTCAAAAGCCTGCACAAAAGTATTCACGTGCGGCAAGGTTCCGTTCACGCGCCAACGCCCCAGCGAGTGTACATCCATTTTGGTGAGGCGCTCAATCTCCTTATCGCGTATGTTGCCTGCCCACAGCGTAGCGTAGGCAATGAAGAATCGCTGGCTGGGCGTAAACCCGTCAATTTTTTCTTCCGGTTTTCCGGCCGAAGCTTTTTGTAGCGCCTCGTATGCGACCTGCAACCCGCCAAAATCGGCAATATTTTCGCCCAGCGTAAACTTTCCATCGGCGTACAACCCGGGCAGCACCTCAATCTGGTTAAAACATTCCACCAGCGTCTGAGCGCGCTCCTCAAACTGCTTGCTGTCTGTGTTAGTCCACCAATCCTTAAGGTTACCTTTTGCGTCGTACTTGCGCCCTTGGTCGTCGAAGCCGTGCGTCATTTCGTGACCAATAACCACGCCAATAGCGCCGTAGTTCACCGCGTTGTCGGCGTCTTTGTTGAAGAACGGAGGCTGCAAAATGCCCGCGGGAAAGCAAATCTCGTTGGTGGTGGGGTTGTAGTAGGCGTTCACCGTTTGAGGAAACATACCCCACTTTTCCTTGTCCAGCGGCTTGTTTACCTCGCCCATCAGGTACTCGAAGTCACACCTGTTTGAGCGCAAAATATTTTTCCAGAAGCCGTCCTTTTTTATCTCCAGCTTCGAGTAGTCGCGCCACTTGTCGGGGTACCCGATTTTGACGTGAAAGGTGGCCAGCTTCTCCAGCGCTTTAGCCTTGGTGGTATCGGTCATCCACGAAAGAGCTCCAATTCTGTCGGCAAGCGCCGCCTGCAAGTTCTTCACCAGCTCCACCATGCGCTCTTTCGACGAGGCGGGGAAGTACTTTGCAACGTATGCCTGCCCCACCGCTTCGCCCATTGCGCTGTTCACCACATCCACAATGCGCTTCCAGCGCGGGCGCAGCTCTTCGCGGCCGCTCAAAACCTTTCCGTAAAATTCGAAATTCTGGTTGATAAAATCATCGCTCAAGTAGGCTGCGGCGGCATCTATGTACACCCATGCAAAGTAGGCTTTGAGCATGTCTATTTTTTCATCCTTCAAGATGGCCGAAACTTCCTTGATGAATGTAGGCTGCGAAACGTTGAGCTCCTGCATATCGCTCAATCCGGCAGCAGCAAAGAAAGCAGCCCAATCGTAAGCAGGCGCCAACTTTTTCAGCTCTGCTACCGAAATCTTGTTGTAGATTTTCTCGGGTAGCCGCTGGGTATGCTTGTCCATAGAAGCCTTTGCAAGCCTCGTTTCGAGGCTAAAAACCTGCTGCGCCAAGGCCTCTGCGCTAACGCCCGAAATCTGGTCGTAGCCGGCAAGGGTAAACATGGCGGCTATGTGCTCAACAAACTTGGCTCGAATTTCTTTCGAGCGGTCATCCTCGTCAAGGTAGTACTCGCGCTCGCCAAGCGACAGCCCGCCTTGGTAAAGCCAGCCTATGTTCATGTCGCTGTTGGCAAAATCGGCCTCGCCAAAAAAGGAGAAAAACGGCGTGATTTGCTGCGCGTGCAGCTCCACCATTTTTGCCGTCAGCTGCTCCTTGCTGCCAATAGCGGCAATGGCTTGCAACTCATCCTGAATAGGCTCTTTTCCCTGAGCGTTGAGCGTAGCCTCGTCCATGCCAAGGTTGTACAAGTCGGCAATTTTTTGCTGCACCGAGCCTTCGGGGTTTTTCCCCTTGCTCAGCTCATCAATAAGGTCGTTGAGCTGCTGCTGGTTGTTTTCCCTCAGCAGGTCAAACGTGCCGTAGCGGGCGTATTCGGGCTTCAGCGGATTCTTCTTTATCCATCCGCCGCAGGCGTAGCCGTAGAAGTCTTGCCGCGGGTTTACGGCAGTGTCGAGGTTAGTCAGGTCAATCCCCGGAGTGCGGGGAGCGTTGTTGCAGCCACTAAGCGCTATCATACAAATTACAGGTATTAAAATGTTTCTCATGACTAAAATGTTTTATTGAAGTATTATTGCTCGTAAAAATACAAAAAATCGAATAAGAAGCGAATTTTAAATTTTGAATTTTTTAAACAAGGCAATAATTTTTTTGTTTTTGAGCTGTGCCATGCTCCGTAAGCCAAAGCATACGGTTAGCGCGGGACAATCTTGAGCGGAAACGAAGCGTGCGACCGTATAATTTCATAGCTGCCTACTTCCATAATCTCTATCCATATTTGTCAACGGCAAATTTACGAAATTTATTCATGCTTCACCCGATTAACGATTAAACCCAAAATCAAAAATACAATACTTGATTATCAGCAATTTACAGATAAGAAAATAGTTTTCCACTATTTTTACTTGACAGCCGTGATTTTCAGCTTTCAACTTTCATTCGTACATTTGCAGGCATGAAACAAAAAAATCTCCCTCTTTTAGAGCAGGTAACCATTACCGGCGTAGCCTCCGAAGGCAAGGCTATAGCTCGCGTTGACGGCATGGCGCTGTTTGTACCCTTTGCCGTACCCGGCGATGTTGTAGATGTGCAGGTGAGCAAGCGGCGCAGCAGCTTTATGGAAGGCTACGTTACACGGCTCGTTTTGCCATCGCCGCAGCGCGTTGCCCCTTTCTGCGAGCACTACGGCGTATGTGGCGGCTGCAAGTGGCAACCCCTACCCTACTCCGAGCAGCTACGGTGCAAGCAGCAGCAGGTGGAGGAACAAATAGCGCGAATAGGAAATTTTCACGACGTAAAGGTTGCGGACATAATCGGCGCAGAAAAAACAACTTTTTACAGGAACAAGCTGGAGTTTACTTTTTCACACAAGCGGTGGATCACTAAAGAGGAGCTCGAATCAGGCGCATCCATCATCGACCCGCAGGCGCTGGGATTCCACATCCCTCTAAAGTTCGACAAGGTGTTAGATGTAAAAGAGTGCCACCTGCAAGCCGACCCTTCAAACGCCATTCGCCTTTTTGTAAAAAAAAATGCGCTGGAGCTCGGTCTGGAATTTTTCGACTTGCGGGCACAAACGGGGTTGCTTCGCAACCTCATTGTACGCACATCAAGCACAGGCGAAGTAATGGTCATCGTCGTTTTTTCCAAGAACAGCGAAGACCAAATTTTCATGCTCATGCAGCGGCTGCAACAATCATTTCCTCAAGTAACCTCGCTGCTGTACGTGGTCAACGGCAAGCGCAACGATTCCATTGGCGACCAAGAAGTGGTGCACTTTGCCGGTCGAGACCATATTTTTGAGGAAATGGAAGAATTACGATTTAAAATTGGCGCAAAATCATTTTACCAAACCAACTCCGAGCAGGCCTACAAGCTTTACTGCACAGCGCGCAGCGTTGCGCAGCTAAGCGGCAACGAGGTGGTCTACGACCTCTACACCGGCACGGGCACAATTGCCAACTTTGTGGCAAAAAGCGCAAAAAAGGTGGTGGGTGTGGAGTACGTAAAAGAAGCCATTGACGACGCCCGCGTAAACGCGCAGCTCAACGGTATCAGCAACGCTGTGTTCTACGCCGGCGACATGAAAGACGTGCTCAACGCTGACTTTATTGCGCAAAACGGTCACCCTGATGTGGTGATTCTCGACCCGCCGCGCGCCGGCATCCACCCTGCCGTGGCGCAGACAATACTGCAAGCGCTGCCGCAGCGCATTGTCTACGTGAGCTGCAACCCCGCCACGCAAGCGCGCGACATGGCGCTCCTGTCGGCGCAATACGCCATCACCAACGTCCAGCCCGTAGATATGTTCCCGCATACGCACCACGTGGAAAATGTAGCTGCAATGGAGTTGAAGACACAGAACGGAGAAATTTGATGATTTTTTAACAATTCATCTTCCTCTTTAATCATGATTCTCAGCAATCTACAGCATTACGCGAATTTAGCCCTCCATTCAGTACACCGAATTACATCCACGATTTAGTGTTGCTACCGGTGATGAACACCCTGTATTTTGCATCGGCCAACCGACGGGCAAACTTTTCTAAACCATAGTAGTTTAGCGCTATGTAGTTTCCTTCATTATCAATAAAATAAATAATGCCGTTGGC
>JAIRXY010000208.1 GCA_031268055.1 Prevotellaceae bacterium
ATTATTCTTTGTAGTACGCAATAACCATTGTGCACTTGTCGTTTTTGATATCCATTTGTATTTGTCTAAATTAGGTTTTACTATTTGGTTAATTAAATATGATGATTTACAAGATATAAGTTATCAAACAAATTTATTCAAAATTATCGCTTAAATATAATCGTCAGAGACCCAACTTTACCCGCCAAGCCTGTTTCGTCCGCCTGCCACATCTCCCGCGAAAATAAAGGATTTATCCGTTTTTATCCGTTAAATCCGTTTCATCCGCGTGCTATCAATGGTAGCGCTTGGCATTCAAAATTCAAAATTCAAAATTTCCTACAGTTTTTTTCCTGCCAGCTCAGCCAGCTCGCTACGTTCGCCTTTTATGAGGTTTACATGTGCAAAAATTTCTTCGCCAATCATGCGGTCGCTCAGGTGCGTAAGCCCGTTGGAGCGAATATCTAAGTAGGGTGAATCTATCTGCTGAATGTCGCCCGTGAACACCATTTTTGTTCCCTCTCCGGCGCGGGTCACAATTGTTTTCACCTCGTGCGGCGTAAGGTTTTGCGCCTCGTCGATGATGAAAAAAGTATTGCTGAGGCTACGTCCGCGTATGTATGCAAGCGGAGTAATCATCAGCTTGTTTTGCTTTTGCAGCTCCTCAATGTGCACCGCCTCTCGGCTCGTTGGCTTGAGCTTGCTTTTTATCACCGCAAGGTTATCGTAAAGAGGTAGCATGTAGGGCATCAGCTTTTCGTTGATGGCGCCCGGCAGAAATCCCATGTCCTGATTTTGTAGCGGAATCACAGGGCGCGAAAGCAGTATCTGGTCGTACTTGCCCTCCTGCGCCAGCGCCGCTGCCAGCGCCAGCAGGGTTTTTCCGGTACCGGCAATACCTGTGAGCGACACCAGCTGGATATCTGTATTCATGAGCACGTGCATGGCAAACGTCTGCTCGGAGTTGCGCGGCTCTATGCCGTAGGCGCGAGCTTTGTCAACGCGCTTTAGGCGGTCGCTTTGCTTGTTGTAACAAGCCAGCGCGCTCGCCTCGCCGCTCTTGAGCAAGAAAAGCTGGTTGGCGTGCGGCTTGAGCTTGAGCTTGAGCTTTGTAGCGTCTAAGCCCTCGCTGCCGGCGTACAAGGCTGCTATTTGCGCCTCGCTGACCGCCGCTACGCCTATATCTTTCTTCAGGTAGTCAACGTTCTTTACCTGCCCCGACAGGTAGTCCTGAGCGTCTATGCCCAGCGATTTGGCCTTCATGCGCAGGTTAATGTCCTTGCTGACGAGCACCGTAATTCTTCGCGGGTTGCTTTTTTTCTCATCGTAGGCCACCGCCAGAATACGATGGTCGGGCGTAACCTCGTCGAACGAATCCACCATTTCTTGGGTAAACGGCCTGCCCGTAGCGACGCGCAGCTTGCCCAGATTTTTCCCCAGCGCAACGCCGTCGCCAAAGACATGGTTGCCGGCAATGCTGTCAAGAATGCGCACAAATTCGCGAGCGTTGTAGTTGATTTGCTCGTTGCCCTTCTTAAACTTATCCAACTCCTCCAACACCACAATCGGTATTACAAGGTTGTTATCCTGAAAGTTGTAAATGCAGCGGTAGTCGTGCAAAATAACGTTGGTGTCCAGCACAAATGTTTTGGGCGGCTTACTAATGGCGGTAGCTTTCTTCATAATAATGCATTAATTGTTAAGGGTGCGATGATGACAATGATGGTAATGATGGTAAAAAGAAAAAATAAAAGTAGTAATTTTATCTGAGAAAATGCCAAACAGCGATGATTAATTATTCATCTTTACGCAATTTTTTGCCTGCCCCTGCTGCATAAAGCGGCGCGAGGGCGCAGTACCTACTAATAGGGATTGATTCTACCCCGAATAATCGCTACATTTGCTTTTTGTTCGTAAATCAAAGCGATAGAAAGCTATGGAGACATCATCATTTCTTTTTGCGTTAATACTTACGCTGCTTGCAGGGTGGAGCACCGGCATCGGCAGCGCGCTGGCTTTTTTTGCAAAAAAAACCAACACAAAGTTCCTTTCAACGGCGCTGGGCTTTTCGGCAGGAGTGATGGTGTACGTTTCGTTTATGGAGCTGCTCCCACAGGCGCAGGCGCTCCTGCTGGAGGGCGGCAGCGCGGCCCCGAAAGTTGGCGTTGCCGCTGCATTTTTTGTCGGGATAGCGCTCATTTTTTTAATCGACATGCTCATTCCGAAGTCAAAAAATCCCCACGAAGTGCATATGGTGGAGGAAATGCGCCGGAGCAACCAAGGTCAGCTGAGGCAAACCGGAATCCTCATGGCGCTTGCCATCGGCATAC
This sequence comes from Prevotellaceae bacterium, assembly GCA_031268055.1. Taxonomy (GTDB): domain Bacteria; phylum Bacteroidota; class Bacteroidia; order Bacteroidales; family UBA932; genus JAITMY01. Next base: position 2,310 of record JAIRXY010000208.1, read on the forward strand.
ATAACTTCCCCGAGGGTGTAGCCACGTTCACGTCGGCATACCTCAGCCCCGATGTGGCTATTCCGGTCGCCATAGCCATTGCAATCCACAACATTCCGGAGGGAATAGCCGTATCCGTCCCCATCTACTACGCCACAGGAAACCAGAAAAAGGCTTTCTGGTACTCCTTCCTTTCGGGAATGGCAGAGCCAATCGGCGGGCTGGCAGGATATTTTTTGCTCATGCCTTTCCTCTCGCCGCGCTCGCTGGGGCTTGTCATGGCGGGAGTGGCCGGAATCATGGTCTTTGTTTCGGTCGACGAGCTGATACCCGCTGCCGAGCGCTACGGCCAGCACCACTACGCTATTTCAGGATTCGTTGGCGGAATGGCTGTCATGGCGCTGAGCCTGCTGCTCCTGTGATGCTAACGGAGCTTCCTCGCCCTACCTTTTGGCTACTATCCGTCAACTTTTTACCAGCGTACCCTCTCTTCAATTATGACATTCTGTCAGCATTTCAACATTGGCATAGTAGTTGATGTGTATAG
>JAIRXY010000263.1 GCA_031268055.1 Prevotellaceae bacterium
GAATAGTGAATATGGCAAAAAAAGGTTTGTTGCGTACAACGGAGACCTTATTCTTGAAGACGATAGCGATTTTAATTTTCACAAAAGTTTAGTAGTTAGTATGGGCTATCAATCTACATTGCGACAAGCCTCATTGTTACCTACCATTAGGCAAGATTCAATCACTCTCTTTTCCAAACGGTTATTTGCTGAGACAAGAGCAATTAGCAAAAGTACACAAACCAATAAACATAGGTACACGGACAAAGGCGCAATAGAAAACCCTAAAGAACGTGCAAATGGAATAGATGAGTTTGTGAGGTTATCCGCCTATGAAGACGACAAAAGAATAGATACCATAAATAATAAATTGCTGAGTGGCTCTTATGCCACAACCGCTGCAGACTACCGCACATGTATGTTTAATGATGATGATCCTGTTGACAGGTATGCTCTCCCTAACGATGAGAAAGTACAATGGGCTTTTTATATTCTGCCAAAAAGTGGAGATATTTTGCAAAGAGGAATTGTTGAGCCTGCATACGGGCATGCTGGCGGAGGGGTAGAAGCGTATTTTGAATACGGGACATCGGATGGTACTTACTTTAATAAAAAAAGATATGGGGACTGGAGTGCGAATTCAACTAAGTGCACCACACACAGCGCTGCTGCAAGCGCTTCCTGAACAAGGAATGGGGTATCAGCTCGTCAATGTAAAGTTGAAAGATGGGAAAATTTTAAAAGAAAAAATGGTTTTTAATTCTACCTATTTACAGCTTGACGCACAAGACACGGTTAATGCTAATGATATTGATACAATCCACCTCGCTACCTCATGAATACAATTCAATGCAAACCATTAAACATAATAAGCCTATGAAAAAAACAGATGTTCCAAGAGAGGTCTTTGCTCTCTTAGGCCTTAAGTGGAGCGATAGGCGCTACACCTCTAAAGAAACCGAGAGCGGCGGCGGTGAAACTGTAACCAAAAAAACATGGGAAGATTTGTATGACCATCTGCAAAAGTTGGTCGCCGACGGGAAATTAATTGTATAGCATTGCATTTTAAATGGAAACCACATTAAAGCTAAAAATATCGTGAAAAACAAATGGTCTTTCTTGATAATTTTTGCCGTAGTAGTTGCTTGTGCAGTTGTATTTTGGGCTTTGGCTATCGTTGCGTACAAGTGCTTTAGCTTTGCATTGGAGCCAACCAATGTCATTCTAACCTTAGTTGGGATACTTGCCACGTTTGTTGTTGTGAGCAACTACATGCAGGTGCGTGATGTTAAGGATGAATTTGGCAAAGAAGTACAAAAGATTAGGAGTGAACTTGGTACAAAAAAGCAGGAAGTTATGGCTGAGGTAGAAAAAATACTTGAATCAAAGGTACAGGAGATTCGTGTTGAATTTGGCAAGGAAATTCTAGAGTGGGTAAAAAGGTTTGGTTTAGAAATCGCAACGGTAAACGATAATATCAAATTAGTAAAAATTTACGATAGCTTTGATTTATTTTCAACTTGTTGTGCAATGGAGAAGTATGATATTGCTTTGCCGATAGGAATAGATGCTTTGCATAATGTGGAAAGAGGCGGTATTCGCCGTATGGTGCATATGATACTGAAAGAACTAAAAGATAAACGAATAGTACTATCAAAAATTAAAAAAGCGCAATGCAGTGAAAAAGTGGATAAGCTGATAAAAAAATTTCCCGAAGTAGTTCTGTTGCTGAAATTGCAGGATATGGTAAATACTGCTGAAACAGATGAATAGGTGTAGGATGATGTCAAAAGTGAGCCATTGTAAGACATTAGTATTTTAAATATAACCCATCTATGGACAAAAAACGATTTTATGGAGATTATGATAAAATCTCTGTTGATGAAATAAATAAAGCCGTTGGTACTATCCTCAAAGAGTTAAACATGAATGGAGGGTCTGTGGGCGGTTTTGACTTGTATCGATTGCTGCAAGTCTACTTTAGAGAGGTAGATAAGCGCGACCAGATAAATAAATTTCTTGGGATTTCCGGCGTATGGAAAGGATAAAAGCCGTCCATTTGATATGTAGTGGTTGCCTACATGGGCTGCAAACCCACGTTAGCGTGAACATTAAAGTAAATCTAAATCATTGAGAAAAAAAACAAGTTAATAGTTACGCTTGCAAAATGAGCGTCGTGCAATAAAAACCTATAAACTATGAAAAAAGTAGCGGTATTTGTGGTGGTATTAGCCGTTTCGTGTACAAAAGAGCCTTATAATAAATTCTACGTTGAGAACAAAACTCATGCTGATATTACTATTGAGCTGTCTTGCGCCAATCAGCGCATAGCGCTGAAAAAGGGAGAGAGGATGTACGTTGAGACAGATGAGGTGGGGTGTAATTTATCGTCTTGGAACGACGATAAGTGGATTTTGTATGCTGACCCTGCGTACATGTACGAATACTTTACCTCATACGCTGAGGGTACAACAAAGTATTCATTCATTTCATTTGTCAATAAAATTAAGTACGAAATAACCGGCAGCGCCCGCCGTGTAGATGTAACTATGGAGTGGAGCGATGGGAGCACGCGGCAGTATTCTAATGTAAGCGTTCCTGCTACATACGAATTTAAAAGTTGGGGGTATGATGGGTTTGTGTATTTGTCCGCCCAGAACGATGGGGTATCGGGTTCCGTCACCTGCAATATTTACCATAGAGACAACTTATTTAAAACCGCCACCAGCTACGGCGAATACTCTATAGCAACTGCAAGCGGCAGCATCAAATAAATATGTGGATACAACCAAAACACCAAAATACATATAAGATACAGCAAATACAAAAATAACCCATTAAAAATGATTGCGTAGCAGGGGCGTGGCAAACCGGCCACCCCGACGGGAACAAAAAACTACTCTGTATCAGGTAGTTATAGTTGTATCTAAGTTGTATCTAAGTTGTATCTACAGTTTAGATACAGCGAACTGCTCACAGGCTATGCAATCGTTGGAATTTTCCAAAAAATTTCAGAGAATGCATAGAAAAAAATTTTTATCCGCCCCGCACTAAAGAGCCGGAAGGGCGACCTCTAATTGCCATGCTAAAATCCCCGCATGATGGAGACGTTGAGCACAACGCATCTCTACTACAAAACGACAATTTGAAATGTACCTTTACAACGCGTCACGCTACCCCCCCCAAACGCAAAAAGCGACCGTATAATTCACCGCTGCTTATTTCCATATCTTTATCCGTTTTTGAACGGCAAATTTACGAAATTTATCCCTGCTTCATATGATTAATAATTGAATATAAAAATAAAAATAAATCAATATCTGTGAGTTTCAAGTTAAATTTTTGTTAGTTTTGCCGATAAATATATCAAAAGTTATAGGATATAAATCATTTTTTTCATTGTTTTTAAACCTTTTACAGCCTACCTTTCGGAATTCTTATGCAGCTAAAATTCAAATCTCTATTTCTATTATTTCGTATGAAAAAATATGGTTGATTGACAGGATAACGAAACCGACAATACGGCGGTAATATTTATTTGCTTACATAGCTTTGTTGGACAATAATGATTGAAAATCTAAAACCCTAAAAATCTGAAGTATGAAGTATACAGCTACTTTCCTGATGTTGCTCGCTGGAGGCGCGCAGGCCGTTGTTTCAGGGCTTACTTTGTCGGAAGGCGCTGCCGCAAAAGTCGGCTCGTTTGATTGCACCTATGTTTTTGGGGAGCTACCTCCGGATTTGAGCAAGCTGCCTAAGTCTAACCTGCTGCCTGATCAACAACGGCATTGTGTACGATTACATCAGGCTTGAGCTCGACGATTGAGCAAGGCTTAGCCTTAGCTGGTATTCAGTTAAGCATTTGATTAAAAAATAAAAAAATGTAGAAATAAAAAATGTAAACATCAAAAACACTTTGTACTATGAATAAGATTTTTACCTCTGCTATTCTTTGTGCTATTTTGTGCGCTTTTGCACCAAATGCATTTTGCGCCGAAAATTCGCGCCAAATGGAGCGTCTGAATAGAGGCGTGGTGGCCGTTGCGTGCGATTCCGGCGTGTTTGTCAGCTGGCGGCTTTTGGGTGACGAAGACCCGCAAACGCTCTTCAACGTTTACCGGAATGGGGAGCGAATAAACGGGCAACCGCTGGCAGGCGCTACCTGCTGGATGGATGCGGCGGGAGGCATGGCGGACAAGTATGCCGTGAATGCTCTTGAAAAAGGCAAAGAGGCGGCTGCCTTACCGCAAGTAACGCCGTGGGATAAACCCTACATGTCGTTGCAGCTCAGCCGTCCGCCCTTTAACGTAGACTCTGCCACGCTTAGCGCTCAGCAGCGCTGGGAGCGTGGGCCTCAGCAGCTCGGCTACCTTCCCAACGATTGCAGCGTGGGCGACCTTGACGGCGATGGCGAGTATGAGCTCGTTGTGAAGTGGAACGCCCGTGCGCGCGACAACTCCCAAGCGGGAATTACCGACCCCGTCCTATTAGATGCCTACAAGCTCGACGGCACGCACCTTTGGCGAATTGACCTTGGGATAAACATCCGCGCTGGGGCGCACTACACACAATTCATGGTGTACGACTTGGACGGCGACGGAAAGGCGGAGGTTGTCTGCAAAACAGCGCCCGGAACAACGGACGGGCTGGGAAAAAGCGTTGTCTTGGGCAGCGACGACCCCAACGCCGACTACCGCAACGAGCAGGGATACGTTATCGCTGGCCCCGAATACCTCACCGTGTTTAGCGGCGCAACCGGCGCAGCACTAACTACTATTCCCTACAATCCGCCGCGCGGCAATACTCTTCGCGAGACGTGGGGCGACGACAAGGGCAACCGCGTTGACCGTTTCCTTGCCTGCATTGCCTACTTGGACGGCGTGCACCCATCGGTAGTGATGTGCCGTGGCTACTATACCCGCGCCGTGCTGGTGGCCTACAGGTTCGACGGGAAGTCGCTCACGGAGCAGTGGGTGTACGATTCGGGTACGAAGCGGGATACCAAAAACACTGCTTACGGGCAGGGCAACCACAGCCTTGCCGCCGGCGACATTGACGGCGACGGCTTTGACGAAATTACCTACGGCGGGGCCTGCATTGACCACAACGGCACGCTGCTCTACTCCACCGGTCTGGGGCACGGCGACGCGCACCATCTCTCCGACCTTGACCCCGACCGTCCGGGTCTGGAGTTTTTCGATGTGCATGAGACCAAGCCAAGCCCTGCCGGTGTAGAGCTGCGGGACGCGCGCACGGGCGAGCTCATCTTTGGACGACCTACCAACATTGACGTAGGTAGGGGGTTGGCGGCCGACATTGACCCAAGGTACAGGGGATTTGAGTTTTGGAGCTCGGCGAGCGACAGCGTTTACAACATCAAGGGTGAGGTGATTGCCACCAAAAAACCCTCTGTCAACTTTCGCATCTACTGGGATGGCGACCTGCAAGACGAGCTGTTAGACGGAACTAAGCTCGACAAGTGGGACGGCAGCCGCGCTGTCCGCTTGGTGAATTTTGCCGATTTTGGGGCTCGCTCCATCAACGGTACCAAGCAAAATCCCTGCCTGAGCGCCGATATTTTGGGCGATTGGCGCGAGGAGGTTATCCTCTACGACGGCAACGACCCCAGCAGGCTGATGATTTTTACCACTACCATTCCTACATCTCACCGGATGCCCACCCTCATGCATGACCCGCTGTATCGCTTGGGGGTAGCCTCCCAGAACGTGGCCTACAACCAGCCACCGCACTTGGGAAAATACGTGGGAAATTAAAAATTAAGAATTAAGAATTGGAAATACAAAAAAAATCGGTTACGCGGACTATTTTCAATTCTTAATTTTCAATTCTTAATTACTATTTGTCTTGTTTTTCGTTAATGCTGTGTGTTCTTAACTCTTAAATCATAATTATTTTGATTTTCGTTAATGCTGTATATTCTTAATTCTTAATTCTTAATTTCCCCATGTATCGTAAGCATATTCTTCATTTGGCGCTGCTGCTGCTTGTAGTGGGCGCTTTTGCGCAAGGCAATATCGTTGATTTGTCGGGGCCGTGGGAGTTCAAAATCGACCGCGACGACAAGGGCGCTACCGAAAAGTGGTTTAACAACCGCTTCGACGATTACATCAACCTGCCGGGCTCCATGCCCGAAAACCTGCTGGGCGACATCCCCAACCTTGCTACCCGCTGGACGGGTAGCTTATACGACAGCTCATTCTACCGCGACCCGCGCTATGAGAAGTACCGTCAGCCGGGCAACATCAAGTTCCCGTTTTTCCTCACGCCCGACAGACATTACGTTGGCGTAGCGTGGTACCAAAAGGAGGTGAGCATCCCCAAGAGCTGGGCAGGCAAGCAGGTATTTTTGCGGTTAGAGCGTCCGCACATCGTAACCCGCGTTTGGGTCGACGGCAACGAAGTTGGCGCTTACAGCGCTTTCTGCACGCCGCACGTGTTTGACCTCAGCCGCTGGATGAAGCCGGGAAAGCAATGTCGCATTAGCGTTAGCGTAGATAACAGGCTAACCGAGGCTATCAACGTGGGGCCGGATTCGCACAGCATTACCGACCAAACCCAAGGCAACTGGAATGGCATAGTGGGGGCGTTGCAGCTGGAGGCAAAAGATCCCGTTCACTTTGACGACATACAGGTGTACCCCAACCTCGCCGCAAAGCAAGCAGTCGTGAAGATTACGCTGAACAAGGAGGCTTCGGGGAGCATTACGCTTTCGGCAAAGAGCTTCAACAGCAAGCTGACCCACGAGGCGCTGGCGGTAACGCAGGCGTTTGGCGCTACAGGAAAAACCCGTGAGGTGGAGCTCGCGCTGAAGTTGGGCGACGGCATGCAAACGTGGGATGAGTTCTCGCCCACCCTCTACACGCTGCACGCCGAGCTATCGTCTGGCAAGGCGAAGGACAGCCGCGATGTGCAATTTGGCATGCGCGAGGTGAGCATTGAGGGTAAGTATTTTTACATCAACGGGCGAAAAATCATGCTGAGGGGAACGGTGGAGAACTGCAACTTTCCGCTCACCGGCTACGCTCCTATGGATGTAGCGGCGTGGGAGCGGGTATTTCGTATTTGCAAAAATCACGGGCTAAACCACATGCGCTTTCACTCCTACTGCCCACCCGAGGCTGCTTTCGTGGCCGCCGACCTAACGGGCTTTTACCTGCAACCCGAAGGTCCCAGCTGGCCTAACCACGGTTCGTCGCTGGGCGACGGCAGGCCTATTGATACCTTTTTGCTCGACGAAACCGTGCGCCTCACCAAGGCCTACGGCAGCTACGCCTCGTTCTGCATGCTGTCGAGCGGCAACGAGCCGCGGGGACGCTGGGTGCCGTGGGTGAGCCGCTTTGTGAGCTACTGGAAAGAGAAAGACCCGCGCCGCGTATACACCGGCGCTTCGGTTGGGCAAGGCTGGGCATGGCAGCCTGCAAGCCAATATCACGTGAAGGCCGGCGCGCGAGGGCTGGCGTGGGGGCAGCGCCCCGAAACTCGCTCCGACTACCGCGGACGCATAGACACCATACAGCAGCCATACGTGTCGCACGAAACGGGGCAGTGGTGCGTATTCCCCGACTTTGACGAAATGAAAAAGTATACGGGGGTGAATAAGGCAAAAAACTTTGAGCTCTTCCGCGAAGATTTGGCCGATCACGACATGGCCGACTTAGGGCACGACTTCATGATGGCTTCGGGCAAGCTTCAGGCGCTGTGCTACAAGCACGAGATAGAGAAAACCCTTCGAACGCCCGGATACGCCGGCTTCCAGCTGCTGGCGCTGAACGACTACTCGGGGCAAGGGTCAGCGCTGGTGGGCGTGCTCAACGTGTTTTTTGATGAAAAAGAGTACACAACGGCCTCCGAGTTTCGCAAGTTTTGCAGCAGCACTGTACCGTTAGCGCGCCTTGACAGATTTGTGTTCCGCAGCGCAGACACCCTGAAAGCCGACGTTGAGGTGGCGCACTTTGGCGCTGCCCCTCTGCAAAATGTGCAGGCATCGTGGGCTATATGCAGCGAGCACGGCGTGCCGCTGGCCGAGGGGAAGTTGGCGAGGCAGGATATACCCATAGGCAGCTGCATTCCCTGGGGCAGCGTGAAGGCTCCCTTAAATCTTGTTTCAAAAGCTTCTAAGCTGACTTTTAGGGTAAGCATTGACGGTACGGAGTTCACCAACGATTGGGATTTCTGGGTATACCCCGACGTTAAGCCCACGTCTGGCGAAAGCGGCGTATACATTTGCGAGCAGCTGGACGATCGGGCGCTGGACACGCTAAGGCAGGGCGGCAGGGTGCTGCTGCTGGCAGCGGGAAAGGTAGAGTACGGAAAGGATATAGTACAGCACCTGCTGCCGGTGTTTTGGAACACCTCATGGTTTAAGATGCGGCCTCCGCACACCACCGGCATTTTGGTTAACCCGCGGCATCCGCTGTTTGCCGACTTCCCCACCGACTACCACAGCAACCTGCAATGGTGGGAGCTGGTGCACCGGGCGCAGGTAATGCAGCTCACCGACTTTCCCAAGGGATTTCAGCCGCTGGTGCAGTCCATCGACACGTGGTTTTTGAACCGCAAGATAGGTATGCTCTTTGAGGCGAATGTATCTGGCGGCAAGCTGGTTGTGTGCAGCATGGATATACAGAGTAGCTTGGACGAGCGCATTGTGGCGCGGCAGCTGCGCAGCAGCATCATCGGCTACATGCAGTCGGGCAAGTTTCGCCCGGCGCATCAGGTGGCGCTTACCGACGTGCAAAACCTTTTCACCAAGGAAGCCGACCGCGTAAAAACCTACACCACCGACGCGCCCGACGAGCTGAAAAATTAATTAAGAATTAAGAATTAAGAACGCAAGATTTTCGTCAATGTTGCATATTCTTAATTCTTAATTCTTAACGTAGGAGAAGCCCTATGGACAGAGCAAGAGTTGTCCGTCATGCCCTGAAAGGGTGTAATCCAAGCTATAGTTGGCGCTTTCGAGACATCTGCTTTATTTTGCCGAATAACAGTATTTCTTAATTCTTAATTCTTAATTCTTAATTCTTAATTTCTAACTGCCATGTTGTTTCATTCAAAATTCAAAATTCAAAATTCAAAATTTCTATCCTGCTTTTTGTTGCTGCTATCTGTCGGATCTTTGCAGGCGCAGCTGGTTGATTGGCCTCCTGTTGCGAAGGAGGCAAAGCCCTACACCCGCTGGTGGTGGCTGGGAAGCGCTGTGGACGAAGCGAATCTGACTGGTAGCCTTGAGGCCTACGCGCAGAAAGGCATTGGCGGCGTGGAGATAACCCCCATTTACGGAGTCAAGGGCAACGACAGCAGCAATATTCCCTTCCTTTCGCCGAGGTGGATGGAGGTGTATGCGCACGCTGTAAGGGAGGCAAGGCGGCTGAACATGGAGGTAGATATGAACACCGGTACCGGCTGGCCTTTTGGCGGTCCACAAGTCGGCATAGCCGACGCCGCGGGTAAGGTTATTTTCCGTCGCTACGCGCTCTCGTCGGGCGAGAAGCTGAGCGAAAAGGTGGCGGTAGACGACCCCAAGCAAAAAGAGGTGGCTTCGTTGCTGCGCCTCATGGCGTTTGAAAAAAGCACAGGAAAGAAGCTCGACCTCACCGCCAAGGTATCCACAGACGGCGCGTTGCTCTGGGTTGCCCCTAAAGGCAGGTGGGAGCTGGTGGCGGTGTTTAGCGGAAAAACCTTACAGCAGGTAAAGCGGGCGGCGCCCGGCGGGGAGGGCTACGTGATGGACCACCTCTCGAAAGCCGCGGTTGACAGCTACCTCAAGCGCTTTGACGAAGCCTTTGCGCAGAGCGGAGCGCCTCTACCCGGCGTATTCTTCAACGACTCCTACGAGGTGTACGGAGCAGACTGGACGCCAGGATTGCTTACCGAGTTTAGCAAGCGGCGGGGCTACAAGCTGGAGGACTACCTGCTTGTACTACTGGGGGAAGATGGCAGCGCCAACGACCGCGCTCGCCTTGTGAGCGACTACCGCGAAACCGTAGGCGAGCTGCTGCTCGAAAATTTTACCGCCGCGTGGACTGCCTGGGCGCACCGGCATGGCAGCACAACCCGCAATCAGGCGCACGGGTCGCCGGGTAACCTTATAGACCTTTACGCCGCCGTTGACATTCCGGAGTGCGAATCGTTTGGAATTTCCGACTTCGGCATTAGGGGGCTGCGAAAGGATAGCTTGCGAAAGGAGAACGACTCCGATATTTCGATGCTCAAGTACGCTTCGTCGGCGGCGCACGTGGCCGGCAAGAAGCTCACCTCGTCGGAAACGCTCACGTGGCTTACGGAGCACTTCCGCACGTCGCTCTCACAGTGCAAGCCCGACGTTGACCTTATGCTTGTGGCAGGCGTAAACCACCTCATATTTCACGGAACGCCATACTCCCCCAAGGAGGCAGCGTGGCCCGGATGGCTGTTTTACGCCTCGGTGAACATGTCGCCTACCAACCCCATTTGGAGGGATGCCGACGCTATGTTTGCCTACATAACCCGTGCGCAGTCTTTCCTTCAGTATGGGCAGCCCGACAACGATTTTCTTGTTTACCTGCCCATTTACGATATTTGGCATGGCGAGCAGCAACCTCACTACATGGCTTTCAGCATTCACGACATGCGCAAGCGTGCGCCGGAGTTTATTAGCGCGGTGACCTCCATCATCGGTAGCGGCTACGATGTGGACTACATTTCCGACAAGTTTGTCAAGACGACAAAAGTCGAAAACGGCTTGCTGAAAACGCAGGGCGGGAGCAAGTATAAGGCTATTGTAGCGCCCAACGTAAAGCTTATGCCTCCTGCCACCCTGAAAGCGCTGATGCAGCTGGCGCAGGACGGCGCTACGGTGATTTTTGTGGGGCAGTACCCCGACGATACCCCCGGCCTCCAGCGCAGGGAGGACAGCAAAAAGAGCCTGAGCAGCCTGCTAAAGGCGCTGCCGGTGGCAGATTTTGATGGAGTGAACGTCGCCGCATTTGGCAAGGGAAAAATAGCGACGGGCGCAGATTACGCGCAGGCGCTGGCCGTCTGTGGGCTGAGCGGCGAGGCCATCAGGACGGAGCTGGGAGCGCAGTGCATACGCCGCGCTAACGAAAGCGGACATCACTACTTTATTGCCAACCTGCAAGAAAAAGACATCGACGCGTGGGTTACCTTGGCGGTGGACGCTACCTCTGCCGTGCTGTACAACCCTATGACGGGCAACCTTGGCAAGGGGAAGCTTCGCAGGAGCAGCGGCAAAGCAGAGGTATACTTGCAGCTTCGCTCCGGTGAATCTGTCATCCTCAAAACCTTCAAAAATGCCGACGTTGAGGCTGCTGCATGGCCTTACTACAGGGAGCAGCCGCTGGCAATCGAAGTTGCCGGAGGGTGGCAGCTACAATTTGTGGAGAGCGAGCCTCCCATCAGCGGCAGCTTTTACATCGACAAGCTCAGGCCTTGGACAGACCTGAACGTGCCCAATGCAAAGGTAAATATGGGAACGGCAAAGTACACCGCCGTCTTTGACATGCCGCAGGTAGAAGCCGACGGCTGGATTTTGGATTTAGGCGATGTGCGCGAGAGCGCCCGCGTGTCAATCAACGGGCAGCAAGTGGCAACGCTTTGGGCTGTTCCGTACAGGGCGCTTGTGGGGCACGCGCTGAAAAAAGGAAAAAATACGCTTGAGGTTGAGGTAACAGGAACCCCCGCCAACCGCATTGCCGACTACGATCGGCGGGGCGTAAAGTGGCGCATATTCAACGAAATAAATTTTGTGGATATTAAGTACAAACCTGCAACCTTTGGCCATTGGGCTACGCTGCCGTCGGGCTTGCTGGGGCCTGTAAAGTTCATTCCGGTAGCTTCGGCGCACCGCCCCGAGTGGGCTGATTCGGTAGGAGCGATGCGCTTCCTCAACGCCTCAGGCAGGGTAAATATCAAAGATTTTGGTGCAAGGCCGGATGGAAAAACCCTAAGCGCTAAAGCTATTCAGGCGGCCATTGACGCTTGCGCCGACAGAGGAGGAGGGAGAGTAGAGGTAGGAGCAGGAGCCTACCTCACCGGTGCAATTTTTCTGAAAAGCAACGTAGAGCTGCACCTCAGCGAGGGCGCTACGCTCCTTGCAGCGAGCGAC